>NZ_PIGD01000030.1:0-35753 GCF_003050085.1 Vibrio sp. 10N.286.48.B8
TACAAAGTGTGGCAACAGTCGAGCCAGACGGTTACTCGTTGAAGGCGCACACACCTATAAGCATAAAGCGAACATCTCTGTAGAGCTGCAACTAAGGCAAGAAGGGCTGCCTAAAGAGATAGTTGATATCGCTTGGCAAGCCCAGCAAAGGTTATGTCGTCGTTACCAACGACTACTACAAAAAGGTAAACACCGAAATGTCGTTGTGGTCGCCATCGCAAGAGAGATGATCGCTTACATCTGGGCCATTGCGCGTGAAGTTGTCATTAGCGACGTAGATCCTAGAACTCGAATCGCTCGTTTACCGGCATGAAGACAGAATTAGTGTTATCGCATTGGATAAAGCATCGGGAGTGGCACAAACACCGACGGCGTTAGGACGGCAATATAGCTTCGGCTGTATTGAACCACGAGCATAGACTGAAGACAGGTGCTACGACGGAACAAGTAAGGTAGGCTCTACTCATCAAACGATGAGCAATCCACGTATATCAGCATGAGAACCGACGACATTACTTGCTTCATCTATGCGGTAACACTATCCCAAAATGAACAAAGGCTCTGAAATGAGGGAGCAGAAACTTCTACGTTTTTAATTGACAGTGGGGGTCATATCAACGCCGCATTAAGGTGTGGGTGTGAGCGGCGCTTGCCCATACTTTGAGCGAAGCGAAACGGCAAGCGTTGCGAATCACTCTTAAATGCTTTGTTATAACTCAGTATTCTGACTGCAATTTCTTATGTAGCTTCAATATATCCGCCGCAATTTTGCTCGCTGTTTTATTTTGGATCTTCGTCATTGTATGAGCGACAGCACCTTCAACCATTGTGCCTTCAAAGTTAGTTCTAGGACCACTTTTAGTCATACGATCTTGTATTGAGTGCCAGTCACCAATCAACTCTTCGGGGAAGTGAATATTTAAAAGACTTGAAGTCGCCTCATTGGCACTAAGCAAGCGGCTTCTCGCATCTCCAGCTCCAATACACAACTCTTCTACTGCATCATCAATACGACCTTTAACATATTGGTATTTCATGTATAAATTTCCTCGAAACTTGAATGAGTTATAACGCCCTGTTAAGGGGTGAGCAACGCAATACCTAAGTCGCCGCAAACCACCTTAATCACTAAAACCAACGCATAGTAAAAATGCCAAGCGTTACGAATCAATTTTAAACAGTTTGTTAGTTGCCGGCTTCCAATTTATGCTGTGCCACTACTTCTACTACGGAATCCGACAACTCGCTTGTTACTAGTGTCATCAATTCAGATACTTGATTAATGTAGTTAGACGAAAGATTTACTTGACCAGTTAAGAGTGTAATACCTTCAACATCAGCAATAGCATCATTATTTTTTAACTTGCCACCATTATGAGCCCAAGCATTTCTTACGAGTCTAACTTCACCATTTAATCTTTCAACCGCCTGAATAAACTCATCTGATTCAATATCTAAACACCCAAGTCGTTTGAAACAATTTATAATGTGCGTCAGCTGACTTACTCTCGGCCCATTTTGGTTGGGAAGTGTAGCTCTCCGCCCTAACATTGAAGCTACATGAGAATAGTAGGCTGTAAACTCGCATTCATATAAAGCCCACATGCTAAGAAGCATTGCTTGCCTCTGATACATTGGCATTACACCTGTAAAAATCTCTCTCAGGTTGTATTCTTGTTCTGTGACATTTCCCAGTCTTTCAACTGGGTACTCTATCAGTTCACCGGGATCACCTGCATAGTTCTGGTGCCAACCTTCTTGCCACTCGGTCTGAATGTGCTGGTCGATGTTTGTAATAAAGTCAGAGATTTGCTCTTCTTGTTGCTGATGAAAAGTTTTAAGCAATTCTAATTCTTCTGATACAAACCTTGTAGGTATCTTAAAAAACACTGTTTACTCCATTGTCAAAGCTGTAGGAAACTAACGCCGCATTAAGGTGTGACGCACGCTTGGCTATACTTGAGCGAAGCGAAAATGCCAAGCGTGCGGAATCACTCTTAAATGCTTTGTTAGTTTTTTAAGTTATACCGTAATACCCATTAGCCCTTCATATATTCTTCGCCATGCTTCCGGTATATCAGTGTAGTTTTCACCCCAAGTTTGAGTGTGGCAATAAGCTTTATATGGCTTTTCTGAAGAAGGCTCTGGGTAATCGAGAATTGTTTCCATACAACGCTCTAAAACAAACAAGTTGTCATCATTATTTAGAGCAACTCTAATTGGCTCATTGTGAACGACAGCACCTGCAACACCTGTATCTGAGTCATGCATTACTATCGGCTCAATACCAACACTTTTTAGATAGTTAACAACTGATTTTAATACAGGTTTCCCCCTACCTTTAATAACTTCGCAATTTCCCATTACATAATTACGCTGTTCTGTAGGCAATCGCTTCGTTGTCTCTCTGATAACAATATCTTCAGTATCACCTTCAACTAAAATAGTCCTATTGCTAAAGAAAGCTCTTGCTACATAATCATCAATTTTCAGAACCATTTTAACATATGATTTATCGTCATCCTGCAATGCTTCGAATGCTTCCGTGACGCTAAAATTCACCGTTTCACTACCAGAATCCGTTTTGATAAATCGAGTTAAATTCTGTTTAGGTTTACGCGAAAGGTCGATCATATACGGGGAATGTGTAGATGCAATAATCTGTGATTCGTTAGATACTAATTCGTATATCGTATCTCGCATTTGATTTGCAGCCGAAGGATGCAAAAATATTTCTGGCTCTTCAAAACAAATGATCAAACCTCGTTCATTTCTAGCCTCTCGTTGTTCTTCCCATATTTTTCTAAAGCGTAACAGGCTAAAAACAGCAGAGCGAATCATACCCGTACCTTGGTTCTCAATAGGGGTTCTGATGTTACTTTCCATTTCAATTTCGAACTGAGGAACTAGTACATCATCTGGGTTACTTAAGTTTGCATTCACATGGACTGATGACTCTGGAAAAACATTGGACATGACATCATTTAACTGAGATATCATTTGCCCGAAATCGGAGGTCGCATCTGTGGGATCGAGTTCTTCGGCAAGGCTATTAAGAAAGACTTGCGCTTCTCTATAATTAGGTGAAGTGTCGCGAACTTCTTTAAACAGTTCTTTCAATGTCTTTTGAAGCGTTCCGCTAGTTTTAGATAATTCGTACTCTCCTGCTTCAGCAGGGATTAACAAGTATCTAGGTAAGCGACTTAATACATTTCCGGGGATACCGCCCGGATTTTTGAAGAAAGTTTCAACCGTCGTGATATCCCATAATTCGTCAATATAATCGAGTTTGTCGGCGTTGGTTTTGGTGATATTACCTGATGTTTTGTCAAAAGCTTCTTGAAGAAGCGCTTCATCGATACCTAACGGGATAAAGTCTTCGATTTTTTTTACGCTCGCAAACTCATCTTTAATGTTCCGCTCATACGCCTTTAAGTATTGGATAGGCGCTTTACCCGGAACCCACTCTTTTTTGTAGATAATGC
Source organism: Vibrio sp. 10N.286.48.B8 (assembly GCF_003050085.1). Classification (NCBI taxonomy): domain Bacteria; kingdom Pseudomonadati; phylum Pseudomonadota; class Gammaproteobacteria; order Vibrionales; family Vibrionaceae; genus Vibrio; species Vibrio sp. 10N.286.48.B8. Next base: position 3,486 of record NZ_PIGD01000030.1, read on the forward strand.
TTTTACCTGACTCACTATCATCAGAGTCATATTCGAATGTTCGTCCGCGAAAGCCTCTCCAGCTTTCAGCGTCCTCACTAACGTTCCTGAATTCTGCTGTCATAATTATTTCTTCTACAGCGATTTCACTTTCGTTAGTTTCTGAATTCATATGTGAATGAAAGTCTTTAAGTGGAATTTGCTTATTAGTAAGTAAATAGTCAATAGCTTTTATGAGTGAGCTTTTACCACTGTTATTCTGTCCAATAAGAAATGTTGCACTATTAAACTCTACTTCAATATCTATGAGCCTTTTAAAGCCTTGAACTCTTAATTTATGTAAGTACATACCTAACTAACCTTATTATTATCAACCTAAGTCAAATTAAAAAACTAACGCCCTGTTAAGGTGTGAGCAACGCAATACCGAAGCTCCCGCATACCACCTAAAACACAAATCGCAACGCATAGCAAAAATGCCAAGCGTTGCGAATCACTCTTAAACAGATTGTTAGCTGCTATGGTTGAAAGGGATTCCTTGGGGCTGGTTTGCTACTCACTTTAGGTGCGGGCTTATTGTAGTCAAGCCAAACTTTTAAATCGTACACAGATTTAAAGTCTATCATTTTCATTGTTTTGCTATAAGGGTCCCGAGTGATGAGCTCCACGCCACTGTTGCTATCCTCTTCTAAAGCAAGCAACCAATCTATATAAACTTCGAAGACCTTGTAACTAGCGCCGATTTCCCCGTTTAGAAAATCGTCAATAAGCTTATCGGCCTTTTTTCGTTCTTTATAGTTCGCAGCCGATTGTTTGAGTGGTACAAATTTACTAAATACTGAGGTGTTGCATACCTCATAGTAGTATTTGTTAAACTCAACTGTCCGGCCATTAGATTTGGTAGACCAACCTATGTAATGACACTGAAGGCTTTGTTGTAACCTACGTGAGTCCTCATCAAGTTGAACACACAAGTTAAGCCTTCTTGCTTTTTTGTTTTCGGTTTTTATATCGCTTTCTTCGTATTTAAACTCAGCAAGAACAAACATAGTATTATTTGTAAAGATATAATCACCGCCTAAAAGACTATCTTGCCCATCTGACGAACAACGCGTCAATTTTTCGCCTTTTTCTATTGCAACTTCTTTAAAATGATCGAAAAAGCCATCAATGATGGACTGCTCGTGTTTTTTTTCCAATTTAAATCCCCGTACTTCAAAGTAATATTATCAGCTAACAGCTATTAGACAGAAAGATTCTTTATTTAAATGCAGAATTTTTCTATCTAGTTTCTTATGAAGCCTATCTTAAACGACTGACTCCTTTCATAACAATTACTTATGCTTACTAATTTGTGATTGAACAAGAAAATGTAGAATTTTTCTCTCTAACAAGATCAAATGTAGAAAAGTTGAAATCTGTGCTTAGTAGTATTGTTAAAACAAGTTTACTATTGATAATAAAGACAATATTTAAACACCCAAAATACCGGTTATTTACTTATTTGTAATTAAGATAAAAACAGAAAAGTATCGAAGTTAACTTAGATAAATTCATTCTATCAATTCAAACAAAACGGATTTTAATAACTCTCGCCCTATCATACATTTACGATAAATAACAAACTTAGATTTTATAAAAACAATTCGATCAATAAGGCTTTTTGTAAACTTTGAATTACATACTCTAAAATTTAATCTCTAATAAAAACTTGCCATAAGCTGAAATGCTCTTCCAATCTTGATTCGCAACACATGGCATTAGTGTGTTGCATATAGACTTCCTATAAAGCCGTTGGGAAGAAGGAGTTTATATTAAAATCAGGAACGAAAAATGAACCAACAACGTCAACTAAGCTGGAAAATAGCAGCCATTCTAGGTACGTCTTTCGGCTTTACTGCACACGCTGCAGAAATGGTCAGAATCGATAACGATACACTGCTAAAACAAAGCCTCGTCGCGCAGTCGAAGAGTGTTGCCCCACTAGAATTAGGTTTTTCTGAAGTTAAACGGGTCGTATTGCCCAATGGAAAAACCAAAGTCCGCTATCAACAAACTCACCTAGGTTTACCCGTCTTTGATACCTCCGTTGTCGCCACCCTCTCCAAGAACCAACCCACTCAGGTATTTGGGTCAATGGCACAAGGGATCAGTGGAGACCTATCCAGCATCGCGCCAAAACTGAATCAAGAGCAAGCGATTGAAGCCGCACTGTCTGCTCATCGCACGTTTACCGTCGGCAAAAAGTCGATTGAAAATAAAAACGCGAAACTGATGGTGAGGTTGGATGAGAACCAAGTCGCGCAAGTGGTGTATCTGGTCGATTTCTTTATCGCGTCCTCTCTGCCAGAGCGCCCTTTCTACTTTATTGATGCCACGACTGGCGATGTCCTCCAAAAATGGAATGGGCTAAACCACGCTAAAGCATTAGGTACTGGCCCCGGTGGCAACCTCAAAACCACTCGATATGAATATGGCAGTGACTTCCCTAGCTTTCCCATCGACAAAACAGGCACGACGTGTAAGTTAGAAAATGATTCGGTTAAGACGGTCAACTTGAATCATGGAACCTCTGGCAGCGCAGCCTACAGCTACAACTGTGCCGACGGAACCAACTACACCGATCACAAATACATTAACGGTGCTTACTCGCCTCTTAACGATGCGCACTACTTCGGTAATGTCGTGTTTGATATGTACAAAGAGTGGATGAACACTTCGCCGTTAACCTTTCAGTTGACCATGCGTGTTCACTACAGCTCGAATTACGAGAATGCGTTTTGGAACGGCTCATCAATGACTTTTGGTGACGGTAAAAACACCTTTTACCCATTGGTCGATATCAACGTGAGTGCCCACGAGGTTAGCCACGGATTCACCGAGCAAAACTCCGGCCTTGTCTACCGCAACATGTCGGGTGGTATGAATGAAGCCTTCTCCGATATTGCGGGCGAAGCGGCTGAATACTACTTGCGTGGTAATGTGGATTGGATTGTTGGTAGCGATATATTCAAATCGGAAGGTGGCTTGCGTTACTTTGATCAACCATCAAAAGATGGCCGCTCGATTGATCATGCCTCTGAATACTACGACGGTTTGAACGTTCACTTATCTAGCGGTGTTTATAACCGCGCCTTTTACCTTTTAGCGAACAAATCGGGTTGGAATGTACGTAAGGGCTTTGAAATATTCACAGTCGCAAACCAACTGTATTGGACGGCAAACAGTACTTTTGATGCCGGTGCTTGTGGCGTAGCGAAAGCCGCAGCCGACATGGGTTATGTGGTTACCGATGTTGAAGATGCTTTTAATACCGTCGGCGTGAATGCGAGTTGTGGTGTCACGCCTCCAACTGGCAATGTACTAAAGAAAGGCACACCGATTGCGAACCTAAGCGGGAATCAATCTTCAGAGAGCTTCTACACGTTCACTGTTGATTCTGCATCCAGCGTGACGGTTTCAATGTCTGGTGGTTCGGGCGATGCCGATCTTTACGTGAAATCAGGCAGCAAGCCAACCACATCGAGTTACGATTGTCGCCCTTATCGCGCTGGAAACAATGAGCAGTGCAGTGTGAACGCGCAACCGGGCATAACCTATCATGTGTTACTGCGCGGATACTCAAACTACTCTGGCCTAACATTGCGTTTAGATTGAGTTAGCGCGAGCCTCTATCGGTAATACAAACTAAAACGCCTACTCACATGAGTAGGCGTTTTTTATATTTCAGAGCTCAAGCTTAAGACTTCGCTGGTAAAGAGTTCCCTTAACCATAAATTCACGATGTCGTCATTGCGGTTGCTGTGCCAATACACGCTCAATGATGGGGTTTTGTATTCAAATGGCAGGTCTAACATCTTGATTTTGCTTTTATCAAAGTAAGCATTCGCGATGGACTTAGGGAAAGTCGCAATCCAATCACTGTTATAAATCGTGTCAGAGAAATCAGCGATGGAGTTAAGCTTTCTCGCCACTTTTCGCTCAGCAAAGATAGGGCTGTGGAACTCGGTTAATTGATGCACTCTATAGTTATCATGAGTCAGCATCACGTGCTTTTCAGACAGATATCTTTCTAAGGTCAGCTGTTCTTCTATCTGCGCGTGGTTTTGGCTACACACCGCACACAACTCATCACTCCAAATTTCTTGGCTCTGTAATGTTGGATGAGCGTTGGTGAGATCAACAACCAAGTCGATTTTTTTCTCTCGAATATCTGTGACCATATCTTCTTTGATATTGACCACTTCGATAACGCAGTTAGGCGCTTCTTTTTGAATTTTATCCAAAATCTTGGGCAAGATAGCGCTGCTTGAAATACTCATCGCTGCGATTCTAAACGTGTAACTGCACTCTTGCGGATCAAAGTCGTGCGTTTCAGGCAGCGAGTGAGAGACAAGCTTGTGTGCTTGCTTGAAGATTGGATACAAGTCGTTAGCAATTGGCGTCGGTTCAAGCGTGTACGATTTTCTAACGAAGAGCAGATCTCGATATTCGTCTCTAAGCTGCTTCAAGTGAGCACTGAGACTAGGTTGAGAGATGTTGAGCCTTTCTGCTGCGTACGTCAGGTTTCCTTCTTCATATATCGCGATAAAGTAATAGATGAGGTTGAGGTTAAATCGTTTCATTCGAGCTCTTCAGGCAGTCACGTATTTAAATAAACGATAAAAATAATATCGTTTAAATGACTGTGAATTATCGCTTTCCATTCCCATACTTTAGTTAGGGTTATGACAGAACATTGTTAAAACGCCAAACTAAAATAACACGAACTAGTACATTAGTACTTAAAGAGCAAATACCAAAATACAGGTAACAGACTGGTTTTTATAAAGATATAGGTTTTCCTGATATCTAGTATAGGTGTGACGTTATATTAGAAGACGCTTGAGTTTGACATAATTCCTGGTTCCTAAATATACACATATAGAAATAGAGAATGATGAACCGATTTGTAAAACCGATAATAATCTCAGCAAGCCTAGTGACTTTATTTGGCTGCGTAGGTAGCAACGCAGTAACAGGTAAACTAATGGAGTTTAACGTGAAAGCCGTTGATAACCGTTACGCTCGTGGTGGCCTAAACATGTTACTTGCCCCTGCTTACGGTATTACCGTTGCTGCCGATTACATCGTGTTTAACTCACTGGAATTTTGGACGGGTAAGAACCCAATCAACAAGAAGCCACACATCTTCGATTCGAAGGTTGATACTTACATTGATGTTAATGACCAACTGGATGACAGCTTAACAGAAGCACCTATTGACCCATTGGCAAAGCATGTGATTGACCACAGTGAAATGAAAGTACTTAACCAAGACGAAATTGCAATTGAGCTAACCTACAACGACGGTACTCGCGCGACTCTAACGGGTCAACGTTTCGGTGATACAGTTCATTACTCTATTGATAACCAAGTGATTGCAAAAACAAACTTGGAAGAGATGCAGATGTACATGGCATCAGCTGAGCAGTCTTAAGCAACGTAGAATTAACTGCTCCCCCCAATCAATTCAGTTAGTCAGTACCTATAAAAAGAGAGGTTAGCTTAGTCGCTAACCTCTCTTTTTTGTTTATCGTTCTCGCTTTATTGCTTACGGCTTATGGCTTATGGCTTATGGCTTATGGCTTATGGAGAATAGCCACGACTAATAAGCAAAGTAAGGAGAAAAACGTTTCACATTCAACTGACGAGTCATGTTGCTTAGTTGCTCTTCTCGAATGTCTTGAAATTCATCCAATCGCTGGTAAATAGTGAAGTATCGATTAATATTGGCGACGTATTTTACAGGCTCTTGGCTAATGTTTTGTCTTGCGACCACTTCAACATGATTAAACCATTTGTTTGGATTGTAGCCTTGTTTAGCGGCAAGCACGCGCATTCGTCTGATCTTAGCTGGTCCAGCATTATAAGCGGCTAAGCTAAAATGAATCTTGTCGATATCCAAGATTTCAGGCAAATCAAAATATCGGTCATAGATAAAACGAAGATACTTGCTGCCTGCATGAATATTATTTTCTAAGTCGTAAACATTATCAATGTCGACATACCAATCTTTGGCGGTTTTTGGCATCACTTGCATAATACCGACCGCACCACGATGCGATATTTTTGAGTTATCCAAGCCTGATTCTTGAAAAGCCATAGCTAACAAAATGAACCAATCGATCTCGAACTTTTCCCCATAAACCATGAACAGCTTTTCTAGCTTATCCCGCTCCTCGTTTTGCATCGGATTAGAGGCTCTATTCATCCATGACGTACTTTCGAGATAACGATTGTCGATGACATTACCCAATAAGGTGCCCTGCTTTGAATCTTGCAAATATTGGTCGATTTTGGCTTTCAGTTGCGGGTTATTTTTACGTATAGCCCAAGCAATATCCGCATTGTGCCTAAAGGCGAGATCCTTATGAATTCGGATATCTTGTTCTAGGTTTCCCCACAACTCCAACTTATGACTATCGACAATCGTTGCGGTGATTTTTCCACGCTTAATCAAATCCAACAGTTCCAGATCTTGGATATTGTTGTTTAACAAATGGATGTAGATCGGCACCATACCGTTCTGTTCTAGCTGCTTATTCACGGTATGCACACTGCTGATATAGCTGGAGTTCTGTTTTAGCCAAACTTCCTTACCTTGTAGCTGAGTGATGTCAGTAATCAACGGAGTAGAATGGTTCGTCACCAACAGTTCATCAATGTCGCTACGAATCGGAATACTGAAATCGACCAATTGCTCTCGCTCTTTTGTGACGGTTAAGTTCGCCACCGCAATATCGCCTCGGCCTTGATTTAAGGCACTCAGCAGTTCACTTCGTTCAACCGGAATAACCTTAACGCGTAGTAAAGGGTCACGCAGTTTTAGCTCTTGATCAAAGTAATAGATCTGCTCAGCAAGAATCCCTTTCGGCTTACCATTTTCAATATGATAGAAGCCCATATCACCAGAGACTAAAACACGCACAACGCCTTTTTCACGCAACGCTGAGAAGTCCCCCACATAGGATTCGAGCGCGTTGTCAGGTACTTCTAAACCGAAAGCGGACTTCGAAATAATAGAGAGAAAAATCAATGTTTTTGATAAGCATGAAGCGCCATTAAAATTCGTCATATTCAGTATTCCTGATGCGTTTAAGCCAAACCCTCAATGGTGCTAAGTGTTACATGGGAGCTATCGTGTTAGAACCGATTCAACGTAAAGGAATTTCTTAACGTTGTTCGATTGCAATCTACGTTGTTGGACAGAGTACGTTGGTGTGTAAAGTGCGTTTGATGTTCAGAGCAATCTGGTAAGCGTTATGGATCGTTTAGGCGCTGCTTTGATTGGTTACTTTTTATCAAGGGAGGCGAATTATACCGAAAAACACCAAGTCCGAAATAACGCAGTGGCTATAGTAGATATAGGGTGTACCTATAGATCTCCCCCCTCTAAAACCTCCATCAGAAGTCATTCTTCACGATCCCTAATCCCCCACCAATAGACCACACATCACTAGGCTAGTTAATAATTTCGTCATTAAATTATTGATTGGTTTATAAATTTACATATATCAAGTCGTCACACACTTAATATTTTATAAATTATTTAAATTGAGATCCTGTGCTGCACAACGAAATAAAATTAAGCTGTCTAACTTTTAAACACATTCACGTTACTGATAGGTTAATCCTTATAGGGCAAATGCTCTATTAATGATAAAAACTAAAATAAGGATTATTTATGAGACCATCTTTTTCTATCAGTATGGTACTTGCAACGACAGTGGTTGGCTTTCAGTCCTATGCAAACAATATCGACACGACAGACGCACTCTCTCTTTCAGAGAACTCCTCAGCACAAAAGCAATCTTTGGCGTTGCAAATCAGTACCCGCTACTCTGATCTTGAGCTTTCTTTAAAAGACCAGATAACAGAAAAACAGCTGTCTACACCGATAGACAAGCTTAGCTCAGACAAGCCCTACTCCGCGTTTTCAAGCAAAATGCAGAAAGCCGATCTTGGTTATCGCACGATGAAAGGGATCAACGACTTCAGTGACTCTGTGTTAGAAATTCGCATGGCTGATGAAGCGATGATTGAAGCTTGGAAAAACGGTGAGAGCCCGCTGTTTGCTTTCGAACCATCAGGCGATGATTCAAACTGGCAATACATCGAAGCTTATGATGTGTATGGGCAAGTTCACGAACTAGACGTTTACCAAACACCAGACGTTCCTGTGTTTGTTATTGATAGTAACGGCGCAGAAGAACTCAAAGCAGGCCTAATGGCGATGCAGACTGAGATGAACAAACTGGGAACTGAAACTCAAATCAATGCCAACAGTGATAAAATCAGCGCCCACAAGTCTCAAAAACAGCCTTTAATGAATAAAGTTCGTCGCTCTATTTCAGAATCTGAACCTGAAGAACTGAACACCACCCAATTGTCTAAGATTCGTTTGGCCATTGATAGAGAACCGTGGATCTCTGGCAAAGCTGAAATCTACGCTATTGTCACTGGGGTTAATGCAAGCCGTATAGAACCACAGATCGACCTGGTTGAGATGCCTTATCTGGATTACGACAAACAGACATACTACCCAAATCAAACGGTAATCTTCTGGCCTCGCTACCGTTGGGGCGCAGCAGATATGATTTTGATGGAGCACGATGACGGCACCGATTATAAAGCGCTAGCCAAACTGCTAGTTGAAGCCGCAGAAGAGATATTGAAGATGATTCCAGATCCTGAAGTTCAGGGGTATGCGATCATTCCTCAAATCACAGGTAAGATCATTGATGTGATTCCTGAAGGCGTATTAGTGAATGATGATGACTTCGTAGACGTGTATTACACCTTAATGCAAAACACTCCTTATGTTGATCGCCCGGGTGCTGGCGGTAATGCGGTTGCTTCGTTCACCCCTGTTACGATTTCACCGACAGAGTAAATCGATCCTTGTTTAGTTAGGGCTTAATCACACAAGCCCTAACTCTTCATTATCAAAGGTGGGTAAAACATAAGAGACGTACTGAAAAGCTGGTTACAGGGAGTAATCAAACACAATGATATCGTCTAGAAGCGGACGAAACACATCTTTCAGCGCATCATGCTCTGGGTGTGGAAGGTAGTTCTGACGGCCTTCTTCATCAGCGAACGTCATTAGTACTGAATGGGTATAACCTTGGTTCTTGTTTTCTGGGCTGTCGTTTAGCCCCCACTCGACTGACGTTACGCCTTCAACCTTACTTGGCATCGCTTCAAACAGTCGTTTCAGTTTCTCTATTTCAGATTCTTCTGCATCTTCTTTAAACTTAATCAGCAAAATATGACGAATCATTCCCGTTTCTTTTCGATTCATTGCTAGTCCTTTTCGAGTCTTTGTTTGCTTGTGTGTCATTCTGAGACCACATCGAGTCACGAGTTAACGTTAATAGAAAGACAAAATGCCACACGTTACACACCATGCCAAGGCTAGATGGCAGAAAGACGCACCGTTAAATCAGTGGTTATTACGCATACTGAAAGCGACCCTGAAAAACAAACAAGCGTAGTTTAAGCCCTAATGGACTAGCGATTTTAAGGTCCAAAAGAAAAGGCTCCCGAGGGAGCCTTTGATTATATTTCTAGTGACTATTCGCTTATGTTTTTATTCTAAAATGCTTCTTCGAGCGTTTGTTCATTCTTTTTTCCTGCTTGTTTCTCGCTTATTTCTACCTCTTTCAAGCGCGCAGTAAAGTGTCTTAACACTGGCGGTTCATAGGTAAAGTCGAGCCCTTTCACTTTGCTTGCGTTCTCTTTCACTTTTTCGAACGCTTCAATAATGAAATCCATATGGGTTTGCGTATAAGTGGCACGTGGAATGGTTAAGCGTAATAATTCTGCAGGACATGGATGTTGCTCGCCCGTTGCAGGGTCACGACCTTGCAGTAAAGAACCAATTTCAACCGCTCTAATACCTGCCACTTTATACAGTTCACACGCCAAAGCATGCGCCGGGAATTGGCCTGCTGGAATATGAGGAAGCAGTTTACCCGCATCGACAAACGCTGCATGACCGCCGGCTTGTTGGCACACGATACCTATAGCTTCTAAGCCATCGACTAAGTACTGAACCTGACCAATACGATATTCCAACCAGTCTTGACGCATGCCGTCATAAAGGCCAACCGCAAGGCGTTCCATTGCGCCACCCTCTAAGCCACCATAGGTTGGGAAACCTTCTTGTACGACACACAGTGTTCGACATTCTGTGTATACATCCATAAAAGAGTCGTCTTTAAAGCACAACAAACCGCCCATTTGTACCATCGCGTCTTTCTTGGCAGACATGGCTAAACCATCCGCGTATTTGTAAGACTCACGAGTGATTTGTTCGATAGTCCAATCTTGATAACCGGCTTCTCGTTGCTGAATGAAGTAAGCATTTTCAGCGTAGCGTGCCGAGTCCATGATCACTGGAATATCGTACTTCTGAGCGATTTCATAAACGGCTTTTAGGTTGGCGATAGACACTGGCTGTCCACCAGCAGAGTTACAAGTAATGGTGCTCACAATGTAAGGAACATTTGCCACTCCCGCTTCTAAGATCGCTTCTTCCAGCTTCACCACATCGAAGTTGCCTTTGAAATCTGCGTTCACTGAGGTATCAAACGCTTCTTTGGTATAAACGTTTTTCGCCACACAGCAATTCACTTGGGTGTGACCTTGTGTTGTATCGAAGAAGTAGTTCGATAAAGCGACCATTTTGCTGCGGTCGAGTCCCTTTTCCATTTCGCGCTTCTTAATCAAAACAGGAATGTAAATCTGCTCTGCGCCACGCCCTTGGTGAGTAGGAATAGTCAGCTCATAACCAAAGATATCTTTCACCGCATTCGACAGTGCGTAGTAACTGCGACTGCCACTATAAGCTTCATCACCCATTAGCATCGCGGCTTGCATACGCTGAGTAATAGATCCTGTTCCACTGTCTGTCAGTAAGTCAATAAACACATCATCGCTGTCGAGCAAGAATGGGTTCATACCCGCTTCGAGAATGGCTTGCTCACGATAAGCGCGAGTCGTTCTTTTTACTGGCTCTACAACGCGAATACGAAACGGTTCTGGTAGATGTTTGAAGTTTTCCATAATAATACCTTTCAGTATATTCCGGTTAGGTCGAAATATACTTTCTTTAGATGTCACGAATCCTCACCATTAAATTAATCGGTCCGTATAAAGACACACGAAGAATTAACAGTGAAAATAAACAAGTTAAAAAATGACTTATTAATCAAACCTAAACAGACGCTAAGATAATTAACGAAAACGACAAAACAACGAATACCCTGCACGGAATAATAAGTGCGACATTCATACGTTCAAAGGTTATCAAAGCTGCTGATAGGTAAACAAAGCACGCTGCTTTGCTGGCGTGTGACGCCTAGAGGGTACTACTCTGAAGAAAGGTGGAACGAGAGCTGATGATCTAAAGTATACCAAGCTAACAGGGTTAGCCATGTTGTTGATTGCCATTTCAGATACATGTTCACAATATATCCCTACGTTGAAATCAAGATGATCCGAAATTTAAATATAGTGCAATTGTTTTATAAATAAAGCTTAGAAAAGTATAAATGTGATCAATATTTATAATGGTAATTAAAGATGATGGCGTGTTATATAAACTGTGATTAGCATCAGTTTATATACTATTAAACTAGTTCAAAGAGAGAGCTAATAATTGTGGCTACTTTTTAAATTCAATGATCTCTAGCAAAGGACAAAGGTAGCTATTTCTATAAAGGTCATCTTCTAAAAATCCGAGCTCTAAAACTCTCCGCTCTAACTAAAAAAGATAAGCTTTAAAAATTAAGATTCTGATGAGGCTCAAACCTCACCAGAGCCGTATTGCAAACGCAGTCGTAGATTACTTTTTTTTCACGACTTGCTTGATGGCCATTTCAGCCAATTTGGGGGTCGCTGCTTTCAATGCACTAGGGGCAACCTTCTTACCCACATTGACCGCTTTATTCAGTTGGCCTTTAACCGATGTGCCTCTTTTCATGGCTTCCAAACGTTGGCGATTTCTCTGAACGTTGTTTGCATCAGCAATACGCTCAATCAACGTCTGCCTTAAAGTATCTAAACCAAACTGTACCTTTTCTGGCGCAATCGCCAGCGGTAATGCAATATCGGGTTGTAGCAGTGTTTGATTGTATTCGAGCGCTTGAGCAATGATCTTCGCTTTGGCCGATGTTGGATTCTCTAAGTCATACGGCGGTTTCCACTCGTCTACAGGCTTTAATCGGTCTACCTGATTGACAACCGAGACAACTATCGGCTTCTTACGTGAGATATTATTAGGATCATCATAGAAAGCGTCAAACCTATCTTTCAACTGCTTATCCAACTCACGTGCAGACTGATTGGCTTTTAGTACCCATAGCACCACATCGGCTTGGGTCATCTCTTTCAACATTAAGGCTTCAGTTTTAGGGTTGCCATCAAGCCCTTGAAGATCAACAACGCGAACATCATTGTCGTCGACAAACGCGTTGTATACCGTTGAAGTGTCGGTTGATGGCAGTACATCGACTTCAGCAACCAACTCTTGCTTGAGTGCATTGATAAGTGAAGATTTACCGGAACTGGTTTGCCCCACCAACACGATTCGCACAGGCTCTAACTCAGGAGCAAAGCGTTTCTCATCGGTTTCAGACACATCCGACGCCCTTAGAGCTTCGTCTTCAATGCTGAACCGTCCGCTGTAGAGATCAATCGCAACCGCAGCGACTTCATCTAACAAGGCTTGTTTAGCGGCGTATTGCATGTCATCAACCACACCTCTTGTCATCGATGCCGTCGCCTGTTCTCGACCCAAATCGGAAATCACTTTTAGCGGATTCAAATATAGGTTTTTAAGATGGTTGCCCCAAATAGCCGCTTTGAAGATCTTCTGACCTAGCTCGCCGTATTTATCATAAGCTTCATAGCCCGCTTTGATGTAGGAAACCTTAAGATACTCAATGCCGGGTATATGCTCTCGCACTACCAACTTGTAACGTCGACTTACTTCTTCGAACAGTTTTAGCCCTTCAGGAATCGAAAAATCGAGCGATTTCTTATCAAACTTTTTCGCAACGAATTCAAGTATCTCTAAACCGGTTTGGTCTAGGTTGCCCCACTCTATGTCGACCATTAATTGTTGGCGTACATGATGTTTTGAATCATTCCAGATCGACAGTTCTTTTTGAGACCAATCAGTCGAAGCCTTAACCAATGCATCGTTGATATCAGCTTTTTTATGTTGTGATTCAGCTTCAGCAATATCCTCGCCAAGGTCATCGCTCTCTTTATTTGGGAAGGGCTCCGTACTTGAAGATCGGCTTGAAGAATCGCGTGAAGAACGACTAGAAATGTATAAAGGAATGGTAAATACCAATGTACTCACGGCAATGGCAATCGACATTTCCAACAGATAGCCGTATTTGACGGCCAAAAACAGGCCAAAGGCCATCATGATGAGGCTTGGGAAGATCGCCGAAATCAGAGCAATACCCCAGCGGCCACTCGATAGCACCGCCAGTAATCGAAATAAGTTTCTAATTTTCTTCATAGCCCGACGCCGCCTTACCTTTTTTCAGGGATTCTTTGTAGATCTTCTGCATCTCTTGTTCAGACACTTCTTCGCCTTTGTTCTTATGATAGAAGTAAAAGCAGGCCGCGCGACCTAAACCATAAGAGGTGCCGAAACTCATTGCCGCAGCAGCAACCGCGCCGACCGTTTGACCATAAACGGGAATCAGCTTTATCAACTGTCGAGTACCCAGTTTCATTCCATATTGCACAGCAAAGCTGCTTCCCAGAGTGCCTATCAACTCACTAAAGACTCTCTTGTTCCATTCAACACCATATTGGTTTGCCAAGCTATGAAGCATTTTGGCTTGAATCGCAGGTACCGATACCAAGCCAACACCCGGAATCAAATCACTCGCAGCTGCACTTCCTGCGTACCAGAGCACTTCGTTTTCTACTTGGTCAAAGTTGGCTTCTTCTTGCGTAGCGTGTTCTTTGTCTTGCACCATCATGCCTATAACAGGAAGTATGCTCGTCAAGCGATCTAACAAGAATTCGAGGTTATAGACATCACCATTATCGGTTTCAAAATCGACCGCTACCGATTCAAACCCTTTACCCCAAACCTTTTCTACTTGGTTGGTGTTGAACTGAATTTGCCTTGCTCGATCTGTTTCACTGGAAGACAACACAGCGGTATGAACAAGCAGCAAGTGTTTAATCTTCTTCTGTTTCTTAATCTGTTTTAGAGCAGCAAGCACGGCGGATTGTTCAGGCTCGTCGGCTTTAATCACCACAACGAGCGCATTACCTGCCTGACCAATCTCTTCCAGATCTTCTTTCGCATCATAATTCGCTTCACTTAGACCTCTGGTATCGAGAAAGCGCATCACGGGTTTGTCTTGCGGAAACTCATATGACATCGCCGTCATGGTACACGGAGCAAATCCATTGCCGACTTCAACAGAAGAGTCACCAGTAACCGCTTGAATAAACGATGACTTGCCCGCGCCCGTTTTGCCCAACAGCCACAATGTAGGAAGATGCTTACGCTGATATTCATGGGCCTGAGTAAGATCAGGATTCTTGCTCGGATTAATGAAGTCTTTTATTTGATCAAACATGTTTAGAGTAACGCTCACTTGATGTTGAGATTCGGGTTGATGACAAAGCAATACTGACTTATATAACCACAAATCATATTAAACTTATGTTTGTTCAGTCGCACAGGTTTACAATGCCTAAACGCTTGTTTTTATTTGCGCACTCATTTTTATAGACGCTTTTTTATACGTACGGGTATCATCGTATTGATTCACGTACCTAACGAACATCAACAAACACAGAGAGCTCAAAGAGAAGTATGGAACAAATTTATTTAGCTGGCGGTTGCTTGTGGGGCGTACAAGAATTTATTAAGTACGTTCCTGGCGTTATCAGCACAGAAGCAGGTCGTGCCAATGGAAGTTCTCAGATAAAGGATAACCGAAGCAAACCAAGCGAATACGATGGCTACGCAGAATGTGTACAAATTGAGTTTGACCCAAGCCTCACTTCAGTAACCACGCTAATGGGCCACCTCTTTGAGATCATTGACCCGTACAGTGTGAATAAACAAGGTATCGATGTCGGAGAGAAATACCGAACTGGCGTATACAGCACTAATGCCGAACACTTAACAGAAGCTAAGTGTTATATCGCCGCGCGAGATGATGCCGACCGTATTGCTGTTGAGGTGTTGCCATTGACCAATTATGTTGCCAGCGACAACATCCATCAGCATCACTTAAGTCACTTCCCTGAAGATCATCACTTATGTCATATCCCTTGGGATCTGCTGCATAAATACAAACCTTAGGCTCAAGTACCTATCGATGGCTCGATTTCACCATCAAATCAAAAATGAAATAAAGTTCCCCAATACGACACACCAATAGTGAAAACTTGAAAACCAGTAATAAGTACTGACAGCCGTTCGGGAAAATGGAATGCTTTTAACACACCGATTACATTTTCCCCGTCCATTAAAAAGGTGTCATTATGAAGAAATACGTTCCAATCTTAATTGCTCTTAGTACGGTATCTTCTATGAGCTATGCGGCCACCAGCGAAGATGCTGTTGACTACTTACAAATGCGTAAAGGCGTGGCTTACCAAGTAAACCACTCAAAACCCTTTACCGGTCAATTTGAAGAGAAGTTCGATAACGGCCAAGTCGCGACCCAAGCTCAATTTTCTGACGGCCTAGAACTGGGTCAAGAAACCAACTGGTATCCGAACGGCCAAGTTGCTTCTAAAGTGAATTACGTTAAAGGTGAATTACAAGGCAAAGCAGAAACCTGGTATCCCAACGGCCAGAAGAAAGCCGAGCTCAACTATAAAGACAATGAGCTGTCAGGTGTTGCTTCTCGATGGTATCCAAATGGCGAACAAAGCCTGACCGCTGAATACAGCGACGGACAAAAAGATGGTCTGGTAACGGACTATTACCCTAACGGCAATAAGGCAAGCCAAGCGAAATTCGATGAAGGCGAAGTAGCGAATGGAAAACTAACGCGCTGGAACCTTAACGGAGACAAGGTTGAAGAACTGACCTTTAAAGACCACAAAATCACGTCTAAACAAGTTTGGATGCCGACAGAAAGCTAAATACAAACGGATGAGTGCTCGTGTGACAAAGCACAAGTACTCATCTTCTTTAATCTCAGGTAAGCACCGCATTCTCCATTAACAAGATCTATCGACCTCATCTCCGCCCCCTTCTTCTTCCGGTTCCTTTTACGCTCTAAATAATCACTAATAACAAAACAATCATCAATAGTCATTGAAATAATAAATATTTAACTTGTTAATAATCATTTTATAAAATACTGTTAGCAAACGTTTCCGTTGCGAGTCAGATCTCAATTATCGACCCGTATGCTATCTACACGCAAATAAGAGAAACACGATTATAAATACGTTGTTGAGTCATTTTGTTTTGCTTTGGTGCCCGCCTATGAAAATTAAAACCTCCCTTTTGAGCCTTACTTGCTTGTCGATTATTTCGTTATTGGTTGTTGTGTCATTCACAGAACTGGCCAATCTAAAACTGATCAAACTTGAGAAAACGCTGATCAAAGTAAAGTCACTCGAAGTCTCTATGCTTCAGCTCAATCGAACAGAGTTAGAGTTTCTAATAAGCCACGATAAAACGCTCAAGTCGGTATTTGTCCAAGAGTACTCTCACTTTCAACAACTGATGGGCAGTTTCTCTGTCTTGCTTAAAGAGTCTGATATCGCAGTCCCAGAGTTAGAAAAGCTGACACTTGAAGTAAAGCAATACAACAAAGATTTTTCGTTAATGGTCGATGCCATCGACCGCAACCCAGCCAAGGTCGCTGAACTCAAATCAGAAATGAAAATGCTGTTTGAAGATATCATCTCTATATTCATCAACGTTGAAGGCAGATTAGAACAGCAAGTCGAATCGATTCAGCAAACCATTACGACCTTCATTGTAAGCTCCATTATTACCGTCGCTGCATTATTAATGGTGCTATCTTTCGGCATCTCATCTCGCATAGCAAAGAAAATAGCCTCGTTGAACTCGACCATGATGCTCGTCGCTCAACAACGCGACTTTACCGTAAGAGCCGAAGACAAGGGATCGGACGAGATTGCCGATATCGCAAAGGCATTTAATACAGTCCTCACCGATATTCGTCAGCTTGTCGGCCAAGTTCAGGGCTCTATTAAAGAGCTCGGCAATATTTCGAACCAGCTACAACACGACGGAATGGAAGTTGAGAGCGCTTTAAACAAACAGCAGCAACAAACTGAGAACATTGCGACCGCGATAAACCAGATGGGCAGCAATATTGAAAACGTTGCGACCAACAGCGAAAACGCCTCATCCAACGCACAAACCAGTTTCGCTACGGCGAACGAAGGTCTAAATGATGTGGCATTCACCAGAGACACCATCAATACCCTTTCGGCTGATCTTGTCAGTGCCAGTGAAGAAGTAAATCACCTTTCTATTCACTCAGAGAAGATTAATACCGTGTTGGAGGTTATTAAAGACATCGCAGAACAAACCAATCTACTTGCTCTAAATGCAGCAATCGAGGCAGCTCGTGCAGGAGAACAAGGCCGTGGCTTTGCGGTAGTCGCAGATGAAGTAAGAACGTTGGCTGGCCGAACACAACTTTCAACCGAAGAGATCTCAACGATAATCCAAGGCGTTCAAGACCAAACACAAATGGTCGTAAATACAATTCAAAGTTGTTGTGAGAAAGGCAACCGCAGTGTCGACTCTTGTGAGAATGCGCATTCAAGAATCTCTTCGGTCATCATAGATATGGAAACCATTCTAAATAACAGTTTGGAAGTGGCGAATGCAATGAAAGAACAAAGCGCTGTTACCTTAGAGATCATTGGAAACGTGAGTACAATTAAGCAGCTAACACTAACCAGTGTAACGGGAGCGTCAAAAAACGCAGCTTCTGCAACGTCTGTGGTCGAACAAACCGACTCATTAGAACGTGCGGTGATTGACCTAAAAACCTAAATCGACTCTCATTGGTTTATTTCTTATAATGGATTAACTTAAATATAGAGTTATACAAATAGGAAAAGTTGAAGGACAAAACGCACGCTAAATGCGTGCGTTTAAATAACGATGCTGCATATTAAGCTAACTTAGCTCTTGTAGATGACTTACCGAAACTTGGCGTGCTTTATCACCGTTGCCCTCCATGATCGCTTCATAGTGAGAAAAAATTCGTGACTACATTAAATGAACAACTAGCAAACCTCAAAGTAATCCCTGTAATCGCGATCAACCGTGCTGAAGACGCAATCCCTCTAGGGAAAGCACTTGTTGAAAACGGCATGCCATGTGCAGAGATCACGCTACGAACAGAGTGTGCAATCAAAGCAATTCGTATCATGCGTAAAGAATTCCCAGACATGCTAATCGGTTCAGGTACTGTACTAACTAACGAGCAAGTTGACGCATCTATCGAAGCGGGCGTTGATTTCATCGTAAGCCCAGGTTTCAACCCTCGTACTGTTCAATACTGTATCGACAAAGGTGTTGCTATTGTACCGGGTGTAAACAACCCAAGCCTAGTTGAGCAAGCAATGGAAATGGGTCTTCGTACGTTGAAGTTCTTCCCTGCTGAACCTTCTGGCGGTACTGGTATGCTTAAAGCATTAACAGCGGTTTACCCTGTTAAATTCATGCCAACTGGCGGCGTCAGCTTGAAGAATGTAGATGAATACCTATCTATCCCTTCTGTACTTGCGTGTGGCGGTACTTGGATGGTTCCAACTAACCTTATCGACGAAGGTAAGTGGGATGAACTAGGCAAGCTTGTTCGTGACGCAGTTGAATTCGTGAATAAGTAAGCCGCCTCACCTACTGGCATTTTAACGTAATTAATTTTTTAAGATATAAAGCGGTCGCGAGATCGCTTTTTAATACTTGTAAAGCTAAAAATAGCTGCTGTATCGCACTATTAACTCCTCGATTGCCTCCCAACTCCGGCCTGTCCAATGGTTTGATCTCTTTCTCTGATTGTTTCTGTTACTTTGAATGACAACACAAACACAACAGATAATTACAATGAAAAAAACATCACTATTACTTGCTTCCATTACTCTGGCTCTTTCTGGTGTAGCACAAGCTGACCAATTAGAAGACATCCAAAAATCAGGCACACTTCGTGTCGGTACTACAGGCGACTACAAACCTTTCTCTTACTTTGATGGCAAGAGCTATTCTGGTTATGACATTGACGTAGCTAAACATGTTGCAGAGCAGTTGGGCGTTGAATTACAGATTGTTCGTACCACATGGAAAGATCTACTGACCGATCTTGACGACGATAAGTACGACATCGCGATGGGTGGTATTACGCGTAAAATGCAACGCCAGTTAAACGCAGAACAAACTCAAGGTTATATGACCTTTGGTAAGTGTTTCTTAGTTGCGAAAGGTAAAGCAGAACAGTATGACAGCATTGAGAAAGTAAATTTGTCTTCGGTTCGTGTAGGTGTAAATATTGGCGGTACCAACGAGATATTTGCCGACGCGAACTTGCAGAACGCAAACTTCACACGTTACGAGAACAACCTAGACGTTCCGCAAGCCGTTGCGGAAGGTAAAGTTGATGTAATGGTGACAGAAACCCCTGAAGGTCTGTTCTATCAAGTAACGGATGAGCGCCTAGAGGCAGCTCGCTGTGAAACACCGTTTACCAACAGCCAATTCGGTTATCTGATTCCAAAAGGCGAACAGCGCCTATTGAACACGGTAAATTTCATTATGGATGAGATGAAATTGAAAGGCGTGGAAGAAGAGTTCCTGATCCACAACTCTCTTAAGTAACGTCTTTTCCATTTATACAGTGACAAAAATTAGGCCAGCATTGCTGGCCTATTTCGTATTGGTTTAATGCTTCGCGTTAACCGTGAGTAATCACGTTCTGCTGTACTAATGCATCCAGAATATCCGAAGGCATAGTGCCACTTAAGGTTAGTTGTGGCGCAAGGTCTTCAACCACAATCACCTGCTCCGTTGTACCTACACCATCAGGGTTGATCGTAAGCTCAATATCATCCCCGTCCACTTTCGCGTCTATCTGCTGCAGTAACGCTGTCATGTCTGGTGAAGTATTCTTCAACTCTGGCAACACTTCTCTTAGGTCGATCTGGTCTCCTTCAGACAGGCTGAAATCAGTGATGGTGTCTTCAACGCCATCTTCGATATTCAGCCATACGAACGAATCCATACCAGCGCCACCAGTCAGGATGTCTGAGCCTCCACCGCCAATCAGGGTGTCGTTACCATCACCGCCAACAAGCGTATCGTCACCCGCTCCACCCACAAGTCGGTCATTTCCTGACCCGCCAGTGAGGTTGGTATCAAAGTCACTCGCTAAAAGTTGCACATCGTCTGTTTCAGAAGACAGATCGAGATCGAGTGGGTTCGCAACTATATTGAGGTTTAGATCAATGTTTTGAGATATCGCAATATCGTTATTGTCCGTTTCCTCAGATACCGCCTCAACCTTCAACGTGTAGTTACCAGGAGTTAACGGCTTACCAGCTGATGGTTGCTCGACGAGTCTGAGACTATCAATCGCATCAGCCGTCGCTATCCAAGTGTCACCTACTAGCGAAACCGTACCCGCATCACTGGCCACATTAACACCATCCGGAACATCACTGATCTTCAACGTTAACTCTTCAGTAATATCCGTCAATGCAGCAACAATTCCGACTAAAGCGACTCCACTATTAGCGACCACTGATGAGCTGGTCGTAATGTTTCTCACGTAGTTAAATGTCGGGTCGATAGACAAGGTTGGCGCATTCGCCACAGGTGTCACTGCAATATCATAGATCACAGGTGTCGTTTCTATCGCGATACCAGAAGGGTTTCCGCTGTCTTTAGCGATGACTTCTAATCCAATACTATTGGTTGGAGATAAACTCGCATCGAGGTAGACACCACTTGGACTGGTTGGCGTATCAATTAGAGCATTCAAATCGTTAAGAGTACCGACTAAGATGACCGAACTGGTATTGTTGCCGTTAACCATCACCGTCGTCACAACCGGAAGTGATACATTCAATGTACCGTAATCCACCGTCAGCGTGACTGTCATTAAGTCATCAGAAAATGCATCTACATAATCAGGGTCACTGACATTGATGCCACTCAACAACTGACCGGCGTCTTCATCAATCAAATCGGTGACGTTGTCACCACTTACAATAGGCGTATCGTTAACGCCTTGCACTACAACGCTGATTTCTGCTGTATCCGTTAGGAAGTCATCAGCCCCGTTGGTTGTGCCATTGTCTTCTACTGTGTAAGTGAATTTAACGTCGCCATTGTAATCATCGGCTGCTGTGAATACCCAATATGGGCCATTGATCGAGTTGTCATCCGCACCACCGACATTTTCGAACTTCTGAATCTGTCCCTGACCTTGGTCGATAACGACTCCAGTCACTGTAACAACATCCCCCTCAGGATCAGTCGTCGCTGCAATCAGGTCTTCAGCTTTGATGATCAATTGGCCTTCTTCAAGCATGGTACCCAAGTTAACATTGGTTGCCACTGGCTGATCATTCACTTCAGTTACAACAACGCTTATTTCAGCGGTATCCGTTAAGAAATCATCAACGCCGTTGGTTGTGCCATTGTCTTCTACGGTATAAGTGAACTTAACGTTGCCATTGTAATCATCAGCGGCAGTGAATACCCAATATGGACCGTTTATCGAGTTGTCGTCAGAACCACCGACGTTTTCAAACTTCTGAAGCTGCCCCTGACCTTCATCGATAACAACTCCAGTCACAGTGATCGCATCGCCTTCAGGGTCTGTCGTTGCAGAAACCAGGTCTTCAGCTTTGATGATCAACTGACCTTCTTCTGGCATGGTGCCCAAGTTAACATTGGTTGCTACTGGTTGGTCATTGACTTCTGTTACTACAAGACTTATTTCAGCAGTGTCTGTTAAGAAGTCATCCACGCCGTTGGTTGTACCATCATCGATAATGCTGTAATCGAGTTTAACGTCACCGTTAAAATCATCAGCAGCCGTAAATATCCAGAATGGGCCCGTAATCGCAGCGTTGTCAGCACCACCAGCGTTTTCAAAGCGCTGTAATTGACCTTGGCCTTGAGTAAGGGTCACACCCGTGACGATGAGGTTATGGTTTTCAAGATCTGAGCTTGCTGCAATTAAGTCACCTTCAACGATAACAAGCTGTCCTTCCTCTGCAATCGAGCCTAGATCAACGTTGTTTGCCACAGGAGCGTCATTCACTTCCGTCACCTTAATGGTGAAGGTAGTTTGATTGGTTTGAGCGGTATTCAGGTCACCCGCGTCAATCAGACCGTTATTACCACCGTCATCGAGTGTTGCATTGATCGTGACTAAACCACTCTGGTTGAGATAGTTCTGATCTGGGTCTGGTTTGAAAGTAACAGCCCCATTCACCAACGCGGTATTGATATCAGCTTCTTTACCAGTAATCACCAATGAGCCGTCAGGCTGCAATACAAACGTTACGTCAGGTGAGCTGGTAAACTCAAACACACCTTGCGCTCCCGGCAGTGTTTGATCCACTTGCAACGTAAGAACATACGGCGCATCTGGATTATCAAAATTAGCGTCAACGTCGTAAATACTAAAGTTGTCGATGGCAACACTGATGTCTTCAGATGTTTCAATATTCGTTACGTTTACAAAGATCGGTTGATCGTTGATAGGATCAATCACCAAATCAACATCGAAGGTCGTTGGAGTCCCCAAGTATTCCGTGTTATCAGCATCAGTATCAGCAGAGCGAACGGTAATCTGCAGCGGGCCATTGATACCCAGTGCATTGCCTGCATCACTGTTATGTTCACCAGAGTTGAATACGATCTTATCAAGTGACTGAGCAGGCACATCCAGCGTCCAAATCTGTGTCACCGGATCGTAGCTCGCCAAAGTCGTGCCGTCTGGATAGTAGATAGAGGCATCTTGAGGTACACCAGCCACCTCGACACGAAGTGTCTCTGGCGCATTTTCGGTATACGTGCCGCTGCCTGTTGCAGATAGCTCTTTATCCAAAATAGTCGCGTTGATTTCGATATCAATGTTTTGGCCTTCATTGCCAGTAACAGAATCCGTTGGGTTGGTATCAACATCATCACCCACCGGCACCACATGCAGCTTAAAGCTTGGCAAGTTCGAGGCTGCAGTAGGTACGCCTAACAAGGATTCTTGAGTAAAGACAGCAACGCCAAATTCCGCCGTACCACTAAAGTTTTTAGGCGGTAAGATCGAAATCTCGCTCAAATCAAATGACAACCCTGATGCTTGAGGAAGTTGAACACTCCACTCACCACCACCATTGTTCTTCACTGTATAAGCGGAGCCCGGATCAGCACTCATTAAGAAACCATCTGGCACACCAGTGAACTTAATCGAAACGAACTGCTCTGAGCCGTCTAGGTCAGTGAGCGCGATGGAGACAGGACCTGTTCCCGATAGAGAAATAGCTTGATCTTCATTACCCGTGATCTCAATGACATCAGGATCACTACCCGGCCCTGTTACAAGCACATCATCAACCACAGGGACAACTTCAAAGCTAACACTGGTATTGAACGTATCAGTATCGGTTGCCGTTCCGACTGGAAACGAGGCGTCATTGTAGGTAGCAGTATCGGTTATTGTTCCGCTGACATTAACTTGTACTTGATTGATGTCATTCCCCGTTGGGTAATTCGGAGCAGGACGGAACAATACATTGTCTAGGGCGCCGGCATTAATTTCCGCTTCATTGAAGGTCACGGACGTACCAAGCGATACACCCGCGCTTGTGTAAAACGAACCGACACTTGTGTCATCCAAAGTCAGCGTAATAGATGTGAATTTTTCATCCCCCCCCTCAACTCCACTGACTTGGTCAGTAATGGTTGTGCTGAAATCAAGCTGAATGTAAGTATCTTCGTAACCCACCGGGTCTTGTCCCGGTTGACCATCAGTATCGACAGGATTAAACGAGTCATCGAGCGAACCAACAACCTCAACATCAATGTCCGGGTTACCTTCAACGTCAGGAGCGACTTTAATAACGACATCGGTCACCAAGGTTTTCTCATCACCAGACAGTGTATCTTTGGTTACTATTGTGATTGGTAACCTAAAATCGCCAGAATAGTCAGCAGGCAGATTAAGTAGCAGGCCAGAGAAATCCGTTGGAACACCCTGATCGACGGTTGATTCAAATACATACTTCCCGTTTACAAAGTCAACATCACTGCCTCCCCCTAAACTGATTGGGAAAGTTATTCCTGGGGGAATGGTCACAGAGTCATCAATAATGATAGTTACTTGGTCTGTTGAAGCGTCTTCACCGGAGAATGTGATCAGACTATTTAGTGCCGTTCCCAAGTCTAACTGTGTGTCTTCTACAGCATCGACAACGCTATCTGGTGTCATCGTAATATCTGCAGCCACCTCGCTCCCGCCAACAAGCACTTCTGGGAATGACAAATTCACTTCACCTTCCCTTTGAACCGCAACTGATGACTCAGTTTCAGCGCCATCACCTCGATCAATTACGGTACTATAGATGGTCATCTTGATGTCATTGAAAACGCCTGGAAGGCCAGAAACTGGCGGAAACGCAAGGCCGTTTGGTGCACTAATACTAAACAGGTCTTCATTGGTTACCACCCAACGACCATTGCCTTCATAAGCAGCACCCATCACAACTAACTGATTGAGGACAGCATCTGATAACGCCGAGTCGTCCACATTAGTCAGTTGAATCACTAGCTGGTCAACCTCTTCGATAGCAGACGAAGCATCAGTTTCTTGGTATCGAATAACGAACTCATCCGTAACCGATGTGTTATCACTGTTGGTTGTGAATTTAAGAACACCTGTTAGAGCATTCGCGACAACTGTACTCAAGTCCGTAAGACCCGCGACCTCATCGACCACCAGTTTGTTACTCGCATCTTCAGGCTCAACCACAGGTCGCACACGAACATCAATTGAGCCCGTGATTGTCGCTGTTGCAATACCCTGACCTGTGTCAGTTGCGTCAACATATTCATGATCGCGTTCTTCAATCATGACAACCGTATTAAGCGTAAAGTCGGTGCTCGAGTCTTGTTCCGGTGTTATCTGAATAAAATTATTGTTCAGTGCTATCTGAGTGAACGCTTCTGGAGTCTGCCCAGCCTTTGGTGTGATGGTTAGCGTTCCGGCTACGGCATCGTAGTTCCAAATCACATCACCGTTTACAACCACACTGGCAACACCACTTGGAATGCCACTGATGACGATTGCAGTGAAATGCTCATCACCGTCAATGTAATCAGTGCCCTCTGGGTGCCAATCAATGTTGATCGCCGTATCTTCGTCCCCACGAGTCACCGTATTGTAGGTTGCTGAGGTATCAATCCTAGGCTCTACAAGTATACGAATTTCCTTATCAAAAGAGAGTGTATGGCCATCATTCTCAGTCACGACCACTTTACCCAAAATATTAATGTTCTCCGTAGATGAGTCAACTGGCCTTATACGGATACCTGAAGTTACCCCAGCTTCCGTTATATTGGCTTCGTAAATAGGTTTAGATAAATCCGGACTTCCATTTGGACTAGTTGCATAACCGACAAAATTTAGATCAATCGTTGCTCCATCACCATCTTCAAGAACGACCCCCTCAGGAATGCCTGAAAGAATAACCGTTACAGACTCTGAGCCATCGTCAGGTAACGGTGTAGTGCCGCTATCTGGTCTTCTCTCACCTGACAATACGGTGAAATCAAGCTCAGCAAAGCTGTCACCATTTTGACTCTCTTGAATCGTAGTTTGGACACCGAATATCGAACTATCAGTAATTTCCGTCCATGCAGTACCGTTCGTACCACCGTAAGGGCTGTCCGCTACCCCTTTAACCTCAACGTTCACCGTTTTAGTTCCTAATATCTCCTCATCGACTTGGGCGCCCGTGGATAGATTTGCGTTATCTTTGACCACACCCGTGACATCGAAGGTGAAATTGACATTACTGTGTTTAGTTGGAACAACCTCAACGTTTGCCAAATCGGAATACGCTATTTCTTGGTAATCGATACCATTAATAGTGACTGTTGGAACGACATTCGTGGTACCTAAGAAGTAAAGCTCTGCACCTTCCGTAACATTACTGATGCGCACAAACAGTTCTTCAGAACTGTCAGCATCTACCGAACCTGTCATGGTGATGACTTCGTCTAACGTGAACGCGTCTTTATTGTCTAAAGGCCCGACGTAATCTGGATCATCGATATTGTCTTCGTTAATACGGATTCGGTTAACGCTGAACGAGCCAGGGTCTGCATCGGCAGTCACATCAATGATGATGTTTTGCTCTACAGAGCGAGCGGTCGTTTTGTCCACCCCGCCATTTGCAGAATCATCGTACGGATTACGCGTCTCTTCCGTTATCGCTGTTGCTTTAAACTCTATTTGACCGGAGAAGTTATCGATCGGGTTTACGACCGTACTATTGATGTCTCCAGCCGCAATGATGTAAACACCGTTAGTCGGAGTAAGGACGTTGCCGTTTTGGTCGAGAAGCTCAAACTGGCCATCTCCCTGAACAACTTCAAGTTCATAGGTAATCGTCTCAGTATTACTGTTATCTTGCGACTCTGCGTTCAGCTGCAACGTAACGTTGTCTTCATCTTCGTTAACTTGATACTGATACGCGCTATTCGCATCATCCCAAGTCGCAATGTCGGCTACCGCTTCAATTTCAATTCTAAAGTTCGAGTTTACGGTGTGGTCTAGCGAACCATTATTATCAATCTCAAGTTCGTAGTTGATTCGCACACCATTGTCATTCGAACCGTAGTTTTGGTCTGGAACAAAGAACAAGTTGTCGATTGTCGCAATAGTGTCTAATGGTTGATTCGTGTCTGGAGCAAAGCTCTGCTGCATTTGAGGCGGACCAAACAAGATATCACCGTTTGGTTCAGCGACTAACTTGTGATATTCCACGCCATCAAAGTAATAGAACGTCCCTCTGTGATTACCGCTCTGAATCGTCAGTTGGCCGATAGACTCGTTATTATCTTGGTCCTTTATGTTAACCTGCAGCGCAATTTGTGCAGGAGCATCAGGCAAACCGCTTTGATTATCTTGAATATTCTCAAGAGTCGGCTCATCGCCTGTTGCGTAAGGTATGGTTGAGTCTCTACCCGCATCCTCGAAGGTCGTCACTTTCAGCGCGATTCTTGTAGAGTCCCTATCTGTAATCGTAATATCTAACGGTGTTTCAGATGTGTCCAAATCTCCATCTGTCGCAATCACGTTAATAGAGAAATCTATTGTCTCACCGTTATGCTCTAGATAACCGTTAGCTCTAAACTCAACCTCACCATTTGAGTTAATACGCAATCGACCAAGCTCACGAGTATCAACACCTCCATTGGTCTGCTCGTATACTCGAACCTCTTGACTACCATTGTTTAAATCGAAACCATCACTGTAAGGCCCACTATTTCCGGTACGAAAAACGATATCAGCGCCATTGCTGGTAATGCCCTCTATGCGAGTCAGTGCTGCATCATCCGCACCCACATCTGTCGCATTAGCAAACATGTTAACTTTGGAATTACCGTAACCCTGCCCTTCAATTCGCGTTATCGATTGAGTAGTCACCAATGGAACATCATCAGTCACAGTAATAGTCAGATCGATCGCGTTCGACTGGTCTCGGTCAAAATCTTCGGCCACGACAGAGAAATCAAGATCTATGGTGTTTTCATTCGTGCCATCAGGATGCTTAAGTGGTTTAAACAGCTCAAATTGATAGCTGTTGTTTGAGGTATCAAAAATGATTTCAAACACAGGCTGATTGCTAGTTACCGTCTGTGCAACATAAGTGAAGGTTGTACCGCTTTGTGAAACAGGCAGCCACTCTAGGCTTTCACCATCAGAAGTTAAGCCTGCAATCACTAAGTTTTCATCGACCAATTCATACTTAACAACACCATCAGCACCTTCATCAACGGTGAATAGCCCATTAATAATGGTATCTTCGGATTGATCAGAACCAATCCCAGCAAGATCATCTTCATCAACTGCCGTCTCACCCGTTGGTGCACTCATTACTGGTACATCATCGAGCACTTCGATTGGTAATACGTATTGATTAGAGTCATCACCGTCACCATCAACCGCAACGACATCAAATGGAATCGTTAGCGTATTGGAATTCGGGCTTGTTGGATGGTTCAGAGGACCTAGCAACGTAAACGTATAAGAGCCGTCATTCGCTAGCGCAAGCGTGAAGATAGGAGTTCCGCTTGTCGTCGTACCTTGATAAGTCGTTGTGTTCGCAGATCCAGTGATTTCTGTAATAGAAATCGCTTCAGTTCCAGAGGTCAATGTTGCTTCAAGCGCAGAGATATTACGCAGTTCGTAAACCTCTACTTGGTCAGCACCTTCTGTGGTAACAAATGCACCTGTTGCTTGAGAAACCACGGATCCAAGATCATCCTCATCAACCACAAATGTGCTGGTCATTGTCGTATCGGTAATGACAGGTACATCATCGGTGATAGTAACGGTCAAAGGTTTCATCACAGAATCGGTATTATCTTGGTCGACCGCAATCACTGACAGAGTGAATACTTGATCGTTATTGCCTTGTACAGGCAGGTGGTCGAGCTCTTCCAATAAAGTGAACGTGTATTCGCCTAGCACCACACTACTAAAAGTGATGGTAAAGATATCCGTTTGAACACCTCCACTTTCAACGAAACCAATATAGGTTCCGCTGTTGGCTGGTTCTTCTTTAAGCTGAACCACTAAGCCATCCGATTTCAATTCACCAGACGTGTTGAACTGAGTGGTATCAATACGGAAATGACTCACATCATCACTTCCTGCTGTGAAAGTAATGGTTTCAGTTTGGCTCACAGGTAAGCTCGGAGATGAGCCATCCACGAGATTCGCTTCTTCCAATGCAACCGTTGGAACCGTATCAATTACCGGTGGAGCACCATCTGAAATCGTCAGTGTCACTGTCGAAGTAACAATATCGCCGTCTTTATCTTCTGATGTCACGGTAATCGTCTTAACGATGTCACCACCAGAATGATTCAGATTTCGATTAGGCTCAAAGCGCACATCGCCTTCAAGCGTGATAAACAACGAACCTTCTGTAAATACGAACTCTTGCTCACCAGTATTGGTTTGCACTAGAGATTCTTCAGGCTGACTACCATAAGTAAATTTGGTTATGGTGGCGCCATCAGCACTTTGCGCAGGCATCACATCAAATGTCGTTGTAGTTGGCGTACCCGTACTTGGCTCTGTAATGCTAAGCGCCCCAGATTGCATCAATTGAACGTCATCACTGATGGTCACAGAAAGCGGTTTAGACGGTGAGATATCGCCATCGGTGTCTTGCGCATGCACCGACAAGTCAAAGCTGAGGTCGTTGTTTCCTAGTCCGTCGACATGATCCAAACGCTCTAACAAAGTAAACGTGTACTCACTAGGGTTAGTGTTATCAAATTCTAGGGTGAAGATAACTTTCTCAACACCCGAGCCATCCGTTGTGAATGCTATGTAATCACCTGAACCAGCAGGCTCTTCACGCAAGCTCAATTCAAGACCATCAGACTTCAATACACCGCTGGTATTAAACAGCCCTACTTCGACGACAATCTTCTCGATGTCATCACTGCTCGCGAGTGAAGTAATGGTTTGGGTCACGCTGACTGGGTTGCCACTCGGTGTTGAACCATCAGCCAGTAAGCTTTCAGACAAGCTAACACTCGGTACGACATTCAACGTTGGTCCATCACCATCAACGATAGTGAGTGTGACCGTTGAAGAGGAAATATCCTTATCAAAATCAGATGAAGTAAATTCAATCAGCTTGACAATGTCGCCTGCAGAGTGGTCAAGATTACGATTTGGTTCAAACCTTACATCGCCATCCAAAGTGACAAACAGCGAGCCTTCAGTGAAAACAAATTCCTGCTCACCGCTGATGTTTTGATTTAAGGTAATCGCAGACCCACCGTCATAAGTGAACTGTGTAATGGTCGCCCCATCAGCACTTTGCGTAGGTAAAACATCAACCGTCGAGGTAGTTGGTGTGCCAGTATTTGGCTCTGTGATGGTTAACGTGCCATCTTGCATCTGTTGAAAGTCATCTTGAATGGTGACAACAACATCACGCTTAACTGAGTCATCACCATCAGTATCAACCGCATAAACAGGTAAGTTGAAGTTAAGGTTGTTATTAAGTGCACCATCAAGGTGGTCGAGTGCCTCAATCAGCGTGAAGGTGAACTGACCTTTGTTAACACTATCAAAATCAATGGTGAATACATTAGTTACGTTACCAGCCCCGTCATCAGTAAACCCGATGTAGTCGCCAGGTGAAGCAGGATCTTCTTTTAGCTGAACAACAAGACCGTTTGATTTCAGCACATCACCTGAGTTGAATTCGTTGGTCGCGATTCTGAAGTGGCTTAAGTCATCACTGCCCACAGTGTAGGTAATGGTTTGTGTTGAACTCACCGCAGAACCACTCGGCGTTGAGCCATCTGCTAGGTTCACTTCCGATAAGTTCACGCTAGGAACAACATCGATGACCGGATCAACCCCATCTTGAATCGTCAATGTGACATCCGCGGTATCAGTATCGTTATCAAAGTCGCTGGTCGTTACAACAATCGTTCTAACAATATCACCCGCTGAATGATCTAGGTTTCGATTTGGCTCAAAACGAACTTCGCCTTCAATCGTGATGTACAGTAAACCATCGGTTACGGTAAACACCTGCTCTGTCGATACATTCGGGTCCAAGGTGACAGCAGTACCACCATCGTAAATAAATTGGGTGACCTTTGCGCCATCAGCACTTTGAGTCGGCATAACATCAATGGTTGGCGTAGTTGGTGTGCCAGCCACTAGATCAGCTAGCGAAGGCTCAACAATATTCAAGGAGCCGTCTTGTACACCTTGTACATCATCGGTAATGGTCACTGTCATTGGTGACATTGCAGATTCATCACCATCGGTATCCACTGCTAAAACAGGTACATCGAAGTTTAACGTGTTGTTCTGTAAGCCATCCACATGGTCTAACGCTTCAAGCAGTGTAAACGTGTATTGACCTAAATTGGTGGTTGAGAAACTGATCGTGAAGACGTTGGTTTCTACGTTAGCACCGTCTTTTACAAAGCCAATGTAGTTACCAGAGTTCGCTGGCTGCTCTTTAATCTCAACCTCTAATCCATTCGACTTCAAAGCCCCCGAAGTATTGAACTGAGCAGGGTCAATTCTGAAATGACTGACATCATCACTACCCTCGGTAAAGGTAATCACTTGAGTCATCGATACTGGATTGCCCGTTGGCGCAGAGCCATCAGCCAGATCGACCTCAGAAAGACTCACACCAGGAATGACGTTGATGATTGGTAGTTCGCCATCGGTAATAGTTAGCGTTACTGTCGAAGTCACCACATCACTATCAGAGTCACTTGAACTGACGACTATCGACTTAACGATATCCCCGCCCGAGTGATTAAGATCGCGGTTTGGTTCAAAGCGCACATCACCTTGCAGCGTGACATAAAGCGAACCTTCAGCAACCACAAACTTCTGCTCTCCCGTATTGCTCTGGTCAAGCGTAAACACTGTGCCGTTGTCATAATTGATTTGGGTGATGGTCGTGCCGTCCGCCCCTTCTAGATCAAGAACATTCACAGTCGTAGTTGTCGGCGTACCCGCTGCTAAATCAGCCACAGTTGGCTCTTCAATCGTAAACGCGCCATCTACCATGACTTGGATATCATCGGTAATCGTCACAGCAAGTGGCGACATTAGAGAATCATCGCCATCGCTATCAACCGCGTACACTGGCAAGTTGAACGTTAGGTCGTTATTACCTTGAATTGGTGTGTGGTCAATCGCTTCTATAAGCGTGAAGGTGTATTCACCTAAAGTCGTGCTGCTAAATTCAAGCGTGAAGACTGTAGTCTCGACATTTGAAGTATCTGTGGTGAAACCAATGTAGTTACCCGAACCCGAAGGCTCTTCTCGAATCTCAATCACTAAGCCATCAGATTTCAGAGTACCGCCGGTATTAAACTCACTCGGCTCAATGCGGAATTTTACAACATCATCA
This sequence comes from Vibrio sp. 10N.286.48.B8, assembly GCF_003050085.1. Lineage (NCBI taxonomy): Bacteria > Pseudomonadati > Pseudomonadota > Gammaproteobacteria > Vibrionales > Vibrionaceae > Vibrio > Vibrio sp. 10N.286.48.B8. The sequence goes on from NZ_PIGD01000030.1 coordinate 35,718, forward strand.
CTTTGGTTGGTAAAAGTGATGGTTTCTGTTTGGTTA
>NZ_PIGD01000031.1:0-32797 GCF_003050085.1 Vibrio sp. 10N.286.48.B8
TTCAAGCTGCGCTGTAAAATATCAACGGCGTTTTGACGGCTTCGCTCAAGGCTAGCGACCGAGACGTCTGCATCATTAACCCAATCGATTCGAGCTTGGTCAATCGAACGGTTCGCTAAAATAAATTCGGCAGCCGCACGGTCGTAGTAAATATCAAACAGTATCTCTTTAAGGTAAGGTAAATCCGGCTGCAGTGCTGCAAAGCCCTCCACCACCTCAATGGCATTATCGGCTGTCGACTTTTCCGCATTGGCCCATAGCTTAGAAAAATCTTGGCTCAGTCTCTCAGAGCTCATCGTAGACACAATCTCGCCTAGCTTTGGGTCTAAGGTAAACATGTTATCGAGGTAGCGGAATGCGGCGACGTTTTGTTGGGCAGCATCATCAGAATAACGCGGATACAAGGTTGCCATTGTTTCTTCGACAGGTGAACGTCTTGAAGCTAATTGAGATAAAGTAACGGAACAATGATTGCTATTTAGATGTCCCTCAGAACAATACTTCACGACGGGCTTAGTCAAGGTTTTATGACATGCACTGCCAACTTTTCTGTACCCACTAGGGCAATGACTTGTCCGAGCTTTACTATCAACTCGTGTGCGTACCGCTTCAAACTCAGTTCGCCACCCACCGTGATTACCACCACTTGATTTCAGACTCCCACGATCGTAAGTCCACCCATCCGAATGCTTGTAAGGAAGAGGCGCATTCCCTTCAAAAATCTTGGTTCCCTTCCAGTAAACCCTGCCCATACCACGAGCGCTTGTAAGGAAAATAAGTGAAGAATTTGGATAGTATCTACCTGCATAAGGCGCTGTTTTAGAGGGGGAATAATGCCTCTCGACTAACGTTCTATTACAGAGTCCTCCTTGCATCTGAAACCCGGATGGACAAGAGTACGTTACACTTTGAGAAAGGCTTTTCGTACAGCTTTGCTTGTTGGAACTCAGGTTATAACCACTATCACATTTAACCAAAATTGGTTTTGTGGTTTTTTTTGTACAACTTAGTCCTTGTTTGTCAAAGCCTGAAGGGCAAGTATTGTAAACAAACTCCTCACCAAAGGGATAAGGCGCATTATTGGCAACCTGGGCCACACCCGACTGCATTATTAAGAGCGTAAAAAGCCCTACCAAACTGCGTTTAGTATATTTCATTATTTTCTTCTTTTGATTTTTGATTATATAAATAGACTGTTACGATTTATCCCGAACTATTTTAGACTAACTTTCCCCCATATAAATTCATACTTGGTTGGTTTGTTTATTAAATGGTTTCAGATATGGAATATAAATCGTGATAAGTGCTCACCGTATAAAACTTTATACTCACCAATAACGCCCCGACCTTTTCAAAAAACAACCACCTATTGACAAAACACATAAAACAAACAAGTTGCATATCAAAAGAACATGCTACATCATAATAAAAACACCGTCATTACGGTTTTATAAATTTCTGTAGAAAATTAAGTGGCGTGAATAGGATTCATCAGCAGCAATACACATGAAAAATCACGGAAATTCACTCCGTCCTTACGTAGCTAAAACTCCCCCGTTTAGCCGAGCCATTTTCAACAACACCATTTTGCCGTATGTAAATCACACTCAAAACGCATCTAGTTGCATAATTCATTTGCAGTGTTTATATTTCGCCAATATTTATAAAACCAAGAGATACAAATGAAAACGTTAGCCTATTCAATAGGAGTGCTGCTGGGTGGTTTAACAACCGCTGCCCTCGCCAATGAGCCGAGTGCGGTGTCGCCAACCGTGATTTCTTTACCGACAGGACCTGGAACGATACAAGGGCTTGGGGAAGGGTTTAATACCCAATTAAACACGGGGACCAGCCAAGACCAACTGAATTTTAGCTTACCAACAGGCCGTAACCAGATGACACCTGAGTTGTCGATTACTTACGACAGTGGTTATGGCAATGGTTTAGTCGGCATTGGGCGACGTTTGAGCATACCTTATATACAGCGACAAACCGTTAATGGCCTGCCCAATTACGACGACAGCCACCCCGATGTTTATGTGAATCACCAAGGGCAAGAGCTGGTTCACATCGGTAACAATGAATATCGAGCTAAAATTGAAGGGCAATTTGTAAAATACCAAAAGCTGACCAACGGCTGGCGAATGACTTTAGCTAATGGTGGTGTCTGGGTATTAGGGCAGAGCAGTAACGCACAGCACCAGGACAAAAGTGGGCACAAAGTTTTTCAGTGGTTTATCGAGAGCATGACCGATTCTCATGGTAACCAAATCAACTATCACTATGACTCCCTTGATAGCAGCCAAGCGGTATACTTAACGCAAATTGACTACAATGACGGCGCGAGTGTGGTTGAGTTATCTTATGAGTCAAGGCCGGATCCCATTGTTTCTTACTTACCAACCTTTGAATTGACCAAAGCCCTTCGCTTAAAAAAGATAGACACTTTTAATCAGCAAACCCCGGTCATGTCTTACCAATTTGACTATGAGGCAACGTCAGATTGGCAGAGTCTGTCTCGCCTATCACAAGTTTCCAAAGTCGCGGCCAACGGACAAGATGGCGCCCCCCCGGCCCGCTTCAAGTATACCCACTTTGACCCAACGCTTGCGGCGTCGCATTACGTCCCTTCTGCAAAGTTATTTCCTTTAAAGAGTCCAGATGTTGATTTTATTGATATCAATGCAGATGGTTTACCCGATGTGATCAACACCGGCTTCTCACCGCACCGTTATGCACTTAATCAAGGCAAAAACCCACAGGGGGAAGTTCAATTCTCTAAAATGGTGAAGATGAGCACCCCCTCGCGAAATAAACTCTCCAGCCAATATGTCAAATGGGGTGACTTAAACGGTGACGGCAAAATCAATATGCTGAATGCGATCCGTCGCAACAGCTATGTTTATGGGTTAGATGAAAACTACAATTGGCAACCGCAGGGCAATTTAGGCAACCAAACACTGTCGATTAATAGCCCTAATGCTCGATTAATCGATATCAACCATGACAGATTAGCCGATGTCTTTGTCACCAACAGTCATTCAAGAAATGGCGTTTTTGACCATACTGTTGCGATAAACAACGGGAACGGTTGGGACACGCCGATCAGCATGCCAATGCCCGAACTCAGTGTTGGGGTTCCACTGGCAAAGTCGACCTCTCATATGGCCGATATGAACGGTGATGGACTCAACGACTTAGTTCACATGGATCAAAAGTCGATGTACTTTTTCGCAGGTAAAGGCACTGGCGGTTATTCAGAAGCCATTCATGTCAATAATATTCGCGAGACTGCGAAAAGTATTCACAATACAGATAAAGTTCAGTTTGCCGATTTAAACCATGATGGCCTCGCTGATCTTGTTTACTTTAATGGGTTCAACGTTACTGTGTGGCCAAGTAAAGGCCAATCAGGACCTCAAGGAACATTAGTCTTCGGTCAACCGCTCACGTTCACACACCCCGATAAATTCGCCCCTTCTAAAACCAAATTGGCCGATATTGATGGCAATGGCGTTGTCGACATCGTGTGGTTTCGTTCTGGCAAGCATGAAAAGTCGTTTACCTATTTATCCATTATTCCGGGTGATTTACCCAACCAATTGCTCTCCGTCGATAACGGCATAGGACAAACGTCAAGCATTCAATATGCGACCGTGGCTTCTGAGATGTTGCGTGATGAAAAACAAAACACACCATGGCAACATACCCTGCCTATGGCTATGCAAGTCGTGAAATCAGTCACCACGGAAGACGCCAGTCGCCCAGGCCAAGCATCGATAAAAAGTTATCAATACCGTGACGGATTTTACTTTGCAAAAGAGCGTAAGTTTGTTGGATTTAGCGAAGCAACACAACGCGATTTCGCCTCCCAATCAGCACCGGAAAGTCAAACTCACTACACTTTTTTATTAGGTCTTAATGACGAATCATTGCGCGGAAAGATATCGAAAATAGAAAAAAAAGATGCGGAAGGACGTCTTTTTTGGCAAGAAACATATCAGTGGTCATCAAAGCGTTTATTTGACAGTGTTGATGACGATAGATTCGTGTCATTTGCAAGCAAAACGCATCAAGAAAAAAAGCTGATAGAACAAGGCCGTGGAAACCCTATCACGCTGGCATGGGATTACGATTACGATGATTTTGGTAACTTAGTCCTTAAACGCGAACATGGCCGCCTTGACGATCGCTTTGAAGATCAGCGTGAAACCCGTTGGCGCTACAGTGCCGAGAATGCAACGTCATTGGCTAACTGGCAATTACACCTTCCCATTGAAAAAACCATCACCAATGCACAGGGTAAACTGGTTGCGAAAACTCAATGGTTTTATGACGATGAAAGCTTTAGTGGTGGCAACTTAGGCACCGTGTCAACCGGTAACCTAACCGCGACTAAAAAATGGATTTCACCAAGTAAGAACAACCAAACTATTTTTAGTCAACGTTCACATTACGACTCTTACGGCAACGCGACAGAGTTCTTTGGCCCTCTTTATGGCGAGCAGCCTGGGCATAGGATTAGCGTAACTTACCAAGAGGGAATATATCCAACCAAAGAGAAACTTCACTTAGGTGGCCAGAGCCTGGTTGCCAGTGCGAGTTACGATTCTTCATTGGGCGTAATGACTCTATTTGAGGATTTTAACCAACAACAAACTCACATACAGTATGACGGCCTTGGCCGAGTCACTGATATCATTGCGCCGGGCGACAGCACTAGTGCGCCCACACAATCGTTTGAATATCATTACCAGCAAAATTTTGATGGCGTCATGGTTAACTGGATCCGCAGTTTACAACGTCTTGAAAAAGATGGCCGCCATATTGAGCGCCGCCAATATTATGATGGTGGCGGGCGCAATCTAATGAACGTAAGCCAAACGGAGCAAGGTCCACGAGTCAGTTTGAAGAATAATTTCGATAGCCGTGGACTACTGGCCACTGAAAGCATGCCCTATTTTTCGGCGAGTATGGCTTTTCATTCTGGGATGGGGTCACAAGTCATTCGAAACAAATACGACGCGACCAACCGTACAATCAGTAAATACCTACCAGCCACTGTCTCGCAAGGTGAAACGTTTACCTACAACGAGTACTTGCCTCTTAAGTCATGGGTACAAGATACCGCACAAACGGTTATCGGAGGCCAACACAGCGGAGCCGGTAAATGGTTAATATTTGATGGCCTAGGTCAATTACGAGAGGTAAAAGAATACGTTGGTGTGGATGTCAATGGTGAGCAAAGCACTCTGCAAGATTGGACCACTCGATATGAATATGACGCGCTCGACAATTTCACTCGCTTAACCGATGCATTTGGCAATACCCGAACTATGCTTTACGACGGTTTAAGTCGTCAAACGTATCGAGATGACCCAAACCGTGGACAAGCTTGGTTTAGCTATGATGCTGCGAGTAATCTAGTTGGTACCATAGATTCACGAGGCATGGCACACACTTACCTTTATGATGGCCTTAGCCGACAAATTGAAGAGCGTTTCTATCAAGACCAAACGGCTATCCCAGCAACAGGTTTCCATTCGCTGATTCTCGATCCAACCAAGGGCCGTATCTCTAAGCGGTACCAATATGATAGTAATCTAGATAAACAGCTCCATCATTTGAAAGGCCGACTTGCACAAGTTATCGATGAAGCAGGAAGCAGCTGGTTTGGTTACGATCAAAACGGTCATCGTACTGTTGAAAAACGTCAAATCAAAGCCTTTGGTCAACAATCGGATATTTATACAACTAAGCGAGCGTTTAATAGCGCCGGTAAATTAACACAACTGACTTACCCAGACAGTACCCATCTTGACTACCAATACGGTCAAGGCGGTGAATTATTGGCGATGGGTAACATTATCAACAACATTTCGTATAGTGCCTCTGCGCAATTGAGCCATGTTCAATATGGTAATGGCATGCAAAGTGACTATGAATATGATGCGCTGAACCGACTTAAGAGCCGAGAAACCACTCGTCATTCGGACAGAACACGTCTTCAGTCACTCAATTATCAATATGATGAGGTATCGAACTTACTCGGCATTACCGACCAACGAACAGAGCAAGATAAAAAGACCATTGCCAAAGAACTAGGGATCGAGAATCAATATTCTGAGCTCGACCAAACGCGTTTTTATGACTACGACGATTGGTATCGAATTGCACTCGAACAAAATAAGTTAAAGCTCACTCAATACCGTTTTGATCCAATTGGTAACCTTATTGCTAAAAACACCAACGATCCAATCCTAGGTGACAACAACTTAACCTTACGCTACGGCGGAAACACAGGCACTGGAGAAGATAAACGCTACAACCGACAAGGGTTACGCACAACCGATACAGCAGGACCACAAGCGCTCACCCATGCTGACGTAGGTATCAGTTATGATGCGGTAGGCAACCAGCTACGCTCAGGGAATCAACAATTCCAATGGGATCATGCGAACCGCTTGAAGCAAGTCGATAACCCGAAAAACCAAGCAAAGTACGCCTATGACCACAACAATAAACGACGCCTCAAAGTCGTTAAGGACAGAAAAGGAAAGGTCACAACAACTTGGTATATCAGTGATGATGCTGAGATTCGTGAAGGTCAGCTGATCAAGTTTGCTCGTTTAGGCAGCCACCGTGTAGCCAAGACAAGCAAAAGTGATGACACCTTCACTCCAGAAGTTTATTATATTAAACAGCACCTTGGCTCAACAGAACTGACTGTGGACAATTCTGCTCAAGTCATCAATGCGTTCAATTACGAACCATTTGGTGATGTGGAAGCGCAATTTGGTCAATCGGATAAAACGGTTTATCGTTTTACCGATAAAGAGCAAGACAAAGAATCTGGACTTGGTTATTTCTCGCAACGCTATATGAACCACAGCTACGGGCAATTCATCACCCCCGATCCTGTGTTTGCAAGAGAGGCCCGATTCACGGATCCTCAACGCTGGTCACCTTATGCCTATGGGCGAGGCAATCCGCTGAGGTATAGCGATCCTACAGGGGAGTTCATAGGTGATGCTATGAGTAGTAACAGCAATGTTGGTTATCATGAAGCTGTGTCTAACCGACAAGATATTAATGCTCGAGCTAGATCCGATGCACTAAGTGCAGTAAGAAATGCCTGTAATGTTATTGGTTCGGTTGCGGGTGATATTGCTTTCACAGCGGGAGGAGTTAGTCTTGCCTCGTCAGCAACAGGAGCAGGCTTACCTGCCGGGGCTGCTGCTGGAGCTGTAGCTTTAGGCAGCGGCTCTATAGCTCTAGCTGCTGGAATATGTGAGATTGGCATAGATGCTATAGACGGGGGTGCTTTTGACAATGTTGATGCTTCGTGGACTGGAGTGGGAGCACTTAGCGAAGCCCTTTCTCATAGTAGTAACAAAGTTATGAAAGTAGCTGGAGAAGCTTTAGGGGCTCTAGGATGGCTTGGTTCAAAAGTAACTGAGATGTTGTCCGATAGTAAAGAAGAAAAAGACACTTTAAAGACCGCTAAAAAAGCAACAAGTGAAAGGACCGATCAGAAGGGAGAAACTAGTAATGGACCAAGTGACAGTTCCAAAGATGGACATTCTCGATCCAATGGTTCTAATGGTTCTAATGGTTCCAGTAATAGTCATTCTACGACGAATGGATCTAATGGTGGAAATGACGAGACGGTTAGCGACGAGTCTGTATAAATTTAATTAAATATTATTTAAACAGCCCCTCTGGGGCTGTCATATACCTACACAGGAAAAGATATGAAACTACGCAAGCACAAACAAGCTATTAGGTTTACGATTATATTATTAATCAGTTCTTACCCTATATTATACTTCCCACTCGGCTCTTATAGAACCGATAAAATATATCTCTTATCAATACTACTTACTCCTGCTTTCTTTTGGGCTTTTTTCATAAGTATAGTTCAATTAAAATTAATATTTAAAACAAAGAAAGATCATATTAGAATGAAGAATAAAACTTCATATGTTTTACTTGCTATATCATTCATTCTTTCTTTTCTATATTATTTTAAAATGGAAGATTATAAAATAAACAGCCCAACTCATATATACTGTGGCCCAGAACTAGAATTAAAAAGCTCGCGTGGTATATTTGAAAAATTCGCCATCACTGAAGAAATGTGTCATGAATAAAAATATCATCAAATACTATAGGTTATATAAACCTATAGTAAAAAGAATGGATTCAATAAAAACAATCAGGTTATCTAGTAGATTATTCAAATTTTATAGTTTATTTATGTTATTTTTCATAGGTATGAGCCTAATAATATCAGGGGGGAATTCTTTAATTCCTTTAGCTACCGAATTAGTAAAAACTATAGTTATATTATTATCATCTTATTATGTAAATAGTTCAATCAATCGATTCTATGCAATTATTTTAGCGCTAACCCCACTGCTAGACATTGGAATTGGATTTTTTTATGATCTGCCAATGGAGCCTTTAAACATAATGCTTAGCTTTATTGCATTAAAATGTTTATATGCCGTATTAAAATACCACCAGTTTACAAAAAATAGTTAAATACGAGCCTTACCCTGCCACTATGCAAGGTAGGGTGGGTACATCTATAACTCAGACCACTTATTACAACAACTCAGAAACCACATCAGCAAGTTGATGGAAGGTTTCGCGACGTGATGAGCTTGGTCGCCAAACCAGGCCTATATCTCGGTACGCATGCTGACCAGGAGGATCAATAACCACTAGGTTTTGGTTTTCAAGCAAGCCATGATCGATCGCCATTTGCGGAATAAAGGTGGTTCCTAAACCATTGGCCACCATTTGCACCAATGTGTGTAGGCTTGTAGCGGTAAATGGGTTTATCTTCTCTTTGTCGGTTAACTTACAAGCTGATACCGCGTGCTCGGTTAAGCAGTGTTCGTTCTCCAGCAAAAATACAGACTCGTCTGGCAGGTCATCGTATTTAATCGGAACCCGAATACCATCTGCTTGATTACGACTGATCACCATTCTGAACGGATCTTGCCCAACAACTTTACTCTCCATGTTATCGATATCGACAGGCAAAGCCAGAATCAACACATCTAACTCACCATGACGTAATGCAGCCAATAAGTTAGTTGTCGTATCTTCACGTAACAGTAAATTTAGCTGAGGAAAGCGTTGGTTAGCTTCTTGTACCAAATCGCACAAAAGGAATGGTGCAATGGTAGGAATACACCCGACTCGCAGCTGACCTTGCATCGCATCCCCGTTACATAGGTTTCCAAGCTCGACAAGGTCTTGCCCCTTCGCCAGTAGATCTCGTCCATGCTTGACCACCAGCTCACCCGCTTGAGTAAAAACCAATGGGCTCTTCTTATCCTTCTTTTCATAAAGAGGGCAACCAATTAGCTCTTCTAGGTTTTGAATGCCTTTACTGAGCGTAGATTGACTCACGAAGCAGCGATCAGCGGCATCACTGAAGTGACGAGTTTCGTGAAGAGTAACAAGATAGTGAAGTTGCTTAAGACTTGGCCATTTATTCATGAAATTACTTTGTAATATGAGTAGGATAAGTTACGTAAAGGTCATGAGACCTAAGAACAGGATAAAGAATAAGCTTATCGCTTTTTTCGATTAACTTAATCTATTTAATTCGCTTTTTTCTATAGTAGCGATTGTACTATAGTTTGTCGCGTAGAAACGGAGCCCAAACAAAGATGTGTTGGGCCAACTAATTTTTTAGGAGATTCCCAAATGGTACTAGTAGGTCGTCAAGCCCCTGACTTTACTGCAGCAGCTGTTCTAGGTAACGGTGAGATCGTTGATAACTTCAACTTCGCAGAATTCACTAAAGGTAAGAAAGCTGTAGTTTTCTTCTACCCACTAGACTTCACTTTCGTTTGTCCTTCAGAGCTAATCGCTTTCGACAACCGTCTTGAAGATTTCCAAGCTAAAGGCGTTGAAGTAATCGGTGTTTCTATCGATTCTCAATTCTCTCACAACGCATGGCGTAACACTGCTATCGCTGATGGCGGTATCGGTCAAGTTAAATACCCTCTAGTTGCTGACGTTAAGCACGAGATCTGCAAAGCATACGATGTTGAGCACCCAGAAGCAGGCGTTGCTTTCCGTGGTTCTTTCCTAATCGATGCTGACGGTCTTGTACGTCATCAAGTAGTTAACGACCTTCCACTAGGTCGTAACATCGACGAAATGCTACGCATGGTAGACGCACTAAACTTCCACGAGAAGAACGGTGAAGTTTGTCCTGCACAATGGGAAGAAGGTAAATCAGGTATGGACGCATCTCCACAAGGTGTTGCAGCATTCCTATCTGAGCACGCTGACGACCTAAGCAAGTAATTACCTCTTAAGCCCGAACTCAACGCGGGTTAATGGTTGGAAGATTCTCTATAAAGAGACATAAAGCATAAGCTAATAGCGCAAAGCGCACCGCCAATCAGTTAAGAAGTAAAGTCCTATTAAAAGCCCGAAGTTAACGCTTCGGGCTTTTTGCATCTACCCCTTCAATAATGATTTATTCCTCGCTCATATCCGCTATGAATAGGGGTAACCGCAAAGCCAAACTTTACCTCTATTTTCCTCTGCTCCTACCTATTCAGAATCATCCCAAGATTGCTATGATTTCCTTAGTCTCAATTTGAACGAGTAAAATAGCATGAACATCGAAATTGAAGTTTGTATCGATAACCTAGAATCCCTACACAATGCCCTAGCTGGCGGAGCTAATCGTATTGAGCTCTGCTCTTCACTAGCACTTGGTGGGTTAACTCCGAGCTTCGGAATGATGAAGCAAGCCGCTCGCATATCATCAGTTCCCGTGTATGCCATGATTCGCCCTAGACAAGGTGACTTCATCTTCGATAATGACGATATGATGTGCATGCTTGATGACATCCAAGCCGCTGCCGACGCTGGTTTACATGGCGTGGTATTGGGTGTACTTTCCGCTCAAGGTGAAATAGAAATGGTCGCGATGAAAGCACTCACCTCAAAAGCCCACCAGCTAAAGCTTGGCGTGACCTTTCACCGTGCTATCGACCAACTTAATGATTACCCAAAAGCACTAGAACAGATTATCGAGCTTGGTTGTGAACGTGTTTTAACTTCAGGCTTAGCAAGTAACGCAGAACAAGGAAAAGATATTCTGAAGGAGATGGTTGAACTTACTCAAGGCCGCTTAGACATTATGGCTGGGGCGGGAGTTACCGCTAACAATGGCCGAGATATCCTCAAGCACACTGGCGTTGAAGCGCTGCATTTGTCTGGTAAGTCGACAAGACCGAGCCTTATGACGCAAGCCTCTCAAGCTCAAATGGGGCACGATGACATAGACGACTACTCAATCCCAGTAACGAGCACGGCAAAGATTCAAGCTCTGATTACATCCCTTCACAAATAGACGAACACCGAGAGCTGACTGAACACAAACACAACATGGCTAGTAAAAGCTTGGAAGTCACGTATATTAGTAGAATGAATATAGCGACTCATGGAATGTTATGGCTAAGGATCTGTTCAGCTCTCTTGATTTAAACCTATTACGCACCTTTTTGATTGTTTACCAAGAAAAAAATACCAGAAAGGCAGCTGAGCGTTTATTCGTTTCTCAGCCGGCGGTTAGCCAAGCCCTACAAAAGCTAAGACACCACTTCAACGATGACCTTTTCGTCAAAGTTCATGGTGGATTGCAAGCTACCTCGTTCAGTGAGCAACTCATCAATGAGATAACACCTCACTTGGATGGCTTGATGACGGCAGTGAATGCATCCAATAAATTTGATCCAAACGACATTGACTACCCTATAAAGATTGCGCTATCTCCTGTGGTACTCGCTTGCTTATCCGGCACCTTATACAAAGAACTCATGAGCCAAGCGCCAAACTCGAAACTCGAGCTAGTAAGCTGGTCTACTTCATCTTGTGAAGATATACAGAAAGGAGAGGTTCTGCTAGGGGTTGCTTACGAGCTACCTTTTACATCAAAAGAGATCTATGTAAAAAAACTGGTTGAGATTACAGGCCGATTATTTGTAAGAAAAGATCACCCAATTAAACAAGCTTCAGTCAGTCCCGAAGAATTAGCAGGTTATGAAATAGCATCAATGATATCTCCTGGTTGGAACGACAATTTTAGCCATGCAGCCAACATATTAGAGTCACGTTCAATTCCACACAGTATTGGCTTTCGTTCCGAGATTTTGATGGCAATCATCGATGTCGTAGCGAACTCCGATATGTACATGCCACATTCCAACCTATTCCCCATAGATAACTACCCAACGCTGCGAGCTATAGATGTAGATCTTGATACTAAACATAAGAATGTCAGCGTTTACAGTCATATACATACTAAAAATCGTAATAACCCTCTCATATCCTGGCTTTTCGATGTAATCAAAGCTGCACTACTACAACAGATTAATAAGTAATGCTTATTACAGATATACGAGAACCTATTTAGCTTAAAAATATAACACTGTTTAATATTCACTCCATCGACAGGGAGTCAATCAAATATAAGGATGCAATAATTAAACATTAAGAGCGTTATTTATATGAAATTACTAACTACAGCACTAACCGTTATCGCAATCATTTCTGCTTCATCAGCTTATGCTCAGAAAGACTATTCTGGACATCGTATTGGTTTCGGTATTGTTTCTAGTGAAGTCGATCATCTAGATTCAAATTTCTCTCGAAGCGATTTAGGTAATGGGTTAAAGCTCGAATATGGTTATGACATTAACCGAATCTTTGGTGTGAATATCTCATCAGATACGAGTAAAGAAGATGAAAATTTTGAAGGCTATGGATATGAGACTAAAGTTTCAACCTTCAAAATAGACACAGACATCGGCTATGCATTCTTCCTCAATGGCTTTGATGTAAAGCCATACGGTGCTATTGGTTTTACTCGTGTAGAGGAAAAGATCACGTTAAATACGCCTGACGGTAGTGCAAGTATCAAAGACAACAATACTTCTCTATTGCTAGGCACCGGAGTTAGAGCAAACTTTGATTTCGGCCTATACACTGACCTGCGTTTCAATTTCATCATGATGGATGATTACGATATCGACCAGTTATCTTTAACCGTGGGCTACAAGTTCTAACCTCTCTCGTAATCAGGTACGCTATTTGCTCACAATTATTTCTTATTGTGAGCAAAATAATTAATACCATCGCTTTTCTAATCTTCTGGACGCCAACTCAATGCACTCGCGATAGTACCAATAACTAACGTATCTTTCTCATCATCATTAAGTTCAGGCATCATCTGTAAAGTTAGCATTCCATTCGTCTGAGCCGCTGCTGCCTCTTGTGAAGCTTGTTTAAAGCTATACCCTAAAGGTTTTTCAACTGACATCAAAAGGTCTTTGCTTGAGTGGACAGTTTCGACATCATATTTATTCGACCCAACTCGTATGTAGCCAGCTTCTTTCTTCTCTAAACTAACTTTAATCATCCCAGATTGAGGCTCTAAGACGAACTCTCCTACTTTCTCATTCCTTTGGGTTACAGAGCAGCGATAAGGCTTATTGCCACCGAAATCAACACCCATATAGTTAACTGAAGTCCCACCGCCAGAACAAATTAAGTTCCACACCTGACCATTGTCGTTTCTAGTGATCTCAGCAGCAAGCTCTCCGTCTTTAAAAGAGACAGTATCAAACCATGTTGAGCTTGATGAGTTTCGACTGTATTTGCCTTGATACATACCTGCAATATCAAACGTTCCTTCTTGTCCCAATCCCCAGAAGTCACCATCTGTTTTAATAATAAGTTGCGGTTGCTTACTAACCACTTCTGATTTGTCCATGATGGCAACGCTGCCGCACGCTGTTAACGTGAAAAGGGGAGTTAAAACTAAAAGAAACTTTTTCATACTGATATCTACCTGAAAAATAAATGTGGAGGATAAATTCATCAGGAGAATAAATTAAAGATTGATCGGAATATAGTAAACACTAATGATCCACATCGACATTATCATCATCATATCGGAACAAATACATTAAATAACATAAGGTTAAGTAGGCGCTTATCTATCAAACTCGTTTTGTAAGGCTACGTAAGACAAAGCATTCGCTAAATAACGAAAACAACCACTGATAAGTACACGTTATTACAGAGATAACCAATGCGAATTAGCCTGCTCTTTCAAAGTCCATATAATGATTTCCGTTATCCAGTTAATTCTCTGGGTTCATTCATGGATCGACCTAATGCTAAGGAGAGCAAAAATTACTTCGGTGGTACCATGAAACTAAAAACACTTCTTCTCACTTCGGCTTTATTCTCAACCTCTGCATTTTCAAGTGGTCTTCATTTATCCCCTGAACTAAAAATTGGTTCTTATCATGGCTTCGGATTACAGGCGGGTATTACTGATGTGGCAAATTTAGGCGCTGTTTACCTAAGTTATTCTCACCTTTGGTATGACAGCGATCGATATGATGAAACTGTCGATGCATATCGTATTGGTATCCAAAATATGTTTGGAAGAAATCAAACCCACGGCTTTCAGGCTGAAATTGGTGTGGCAAGCTATGACGGTACAAAAACGCGCTCAGGCGAAGTAGAAGAGAAAACATCACATGGGTTAAGCCTAGGCGGTGCCTATGTTTACCAAGCGACACCAATGCTTGGGTTACGTGCTGGTGTTGATATGAATATTTTTGATCACAATAAAACCTTTGTACCTTACGACACGACGATCAATTTTAATCTTGGTGCAATCCTTAGCTTTTAAGATGTCCCCTACTTCAATGCGTCATCAAGGCTTTGATCGCCTAGGTGACGTACATCTTTACCCTTCACAAAGTAAATAATGTATTCGCAGATGTTTTGGCAACGGTCTCCCACTCGCTCAATCGCACGCGCTGACCACATCACCTGCAAAATATTAGGAATGTTCTTAGGATCTTCCATCATATACGTCATTAACTGACGAATAACCGCCTCGTATTCCGCATCCAACTTATCATCAAGCTTATGAACTTCAGCTGCCGCATCAACATCCATACG
The DNA here is from genome assembly GCF_003050085.1 of Vibrio sp. 10N.286.48.B8. Classification (NCBI taxonomy): domain Bacteria; kingdom Pseudomonadati; phylum Pseudomonadota; class Gammaproteobacteria; order Vibrionales; family Vibrionaceae; genus Vibrio; species Vibrio sp. 10N.286.48.B8. Next base: position 15,025 of record NZ_PIGD01000031.1, read on the forward strand.
AGCAAAAGCATCTAATACTTGGTGAAGCATGGTGATTGCTTGTCGGCATAGCGGCTCTAACGAAACATGGAATTTTTGCTCTTTGGTCGAAGGGATCTCTATCGCGCCTTGAGCAATTTTAGAGGCTACATCACCAATACGTTCCAGATCGGTAATCGTTTTGATGATCGCCATAATCAAACGCAGATCTTTCGCTGTAGGCTGACGCTTTGCAATAATTCGGGTACACGCTTCGTCAATCGACACTTCCATCGCATTCACTTTATGGTCGTCACGAATCACTTTTTTAGCCAATTCAACATCGTCTTTATGAAGCGCCTGCATTGCAAACGAAAGTTGCTGCTCCACTAACCCGCCCATGGTCAATACATGAGTACGGATCGACTCTAACTCGACATTGAATTGCCCTGAAATGTGGCGACCGAAATGCATACCTGCTCCTTGAAAGAAATGAAGAAAGCCATTTTTATAGAGTGACTTAGCTCTAAATGACGCCTCTATAGAGGTTAGCCATATCTACCAGTAATGTAGTCTTCCGTCTGATTTTTCAATGGAGAAGTAAAAATTGAGTCCGTATCTGAGTACTCGATCAATTTTCCCATATGAATAAAAGCAGTATGGTCACTCACGCGCGCCGCTTGCTGCATGTTATGAGTAACAATCACCACGGTGTATTGTGTTTTGAGATCGTTAATCAGCTCTTCAATCGTCAAAGTAGAAATAGGATCCAGTGCCGATGTCGGTTCATCCAACAATAGTACTTCAGGCTCAATCGCGACCGCACGTGCAATCACCAAACGCTGCTGTTGACCACCCGATAAACCAAATGCGTTTTCATGAAGTCGGTCTTTCACTTCATCCCATAGTGCAGCAGCACGCAGAGATCGCTCAACCGCATCATCCAGGTCTCGACTATTGCTGACACCTTGTAGTCTCAAACCATAAACCACATTCTCATAGATAGATTTAGGAAAAGGGTTCGGGCGCTGGAATACCATGCCAACACGACGTCGCAAGGTCGCGACATCTACCTTAGGGTGATAGACGTTCTTGCCATGAAGCTTCACTTTCCCGGAAACCTTGCAGCCCTCAACAAGATCATTCATGCGATTAATACAGCGCAGCAGCGTCGACTTACCGCACCCTGATGGGCCGATAAAAGCCGTCACTTGCCCCTTCGGAATTTGCATTGAAATATCATCGAGTGCTTGACTCTCTTTATAATAAAGATTCAGCCCTTCAATTGAGATAGCAACTTGCTCATCCTTCAGGTTATGAACATCTAGTGGTGCTTGGTAACCCAAGGTTTCATTAATCGAGAACATCTAATCTTGTCCTAAGGTTCGGTATTTTTCACGCAAGTTATTTCGGATATTGATGGCCGTTAAATTTAATCCAACAATCACCGTAACCAATAAAAATGAAGTGGCATACACTAAAGGTCGTGCCGCTTCGATATTCGAGGTTTGAAACCCAACATCATAAATATGAAAGCCTAAATGCATGAACTTTCTGTCTAAATGTAGATACGGGAACTGACCATCGACTGGCAAGCTGGATGCTAGCTTAACAACACCCACCAACATGAGTGGAGCAACTTCCCCCGCGGCTCTCGCGATGGCCAAAATTAAACCAGTGATAATCGCAGGGCTTGCCATCGGTAAAACAATGCGCCAAAGCGTCTCAAATTGAGTAGCACCAAGCGCTAATGAACCATGCCTCACGGAGCTAGGGATACGCGTTAAGCCCTCTTCAGTGGTTACGATAACGACTGGAAGCGTCAAGACAGCTAAGGTTAGTGCTGACCAAAGTAGACCCGGCGTACCAAATGTCGGTGCTGGCAATCGCTCTGCATAAAACAACGTATCAATCGAGCCACCAATGGTATAGACGAAGAAGCCTAAGCCAAAAACGCCATACACAATCGACGGTACACCCGCTAAGTTAATCACGGCAATCCGAATCAAACGTGTTAGTGCGTTGTTTTTTGCATATTCATGAAGATATATCGCAGCAACTACACCAAGAGGCATCACTACGATCGACATGAGAATAACCAACAACACTGTACCGAAAATGGCTGGGAATACGCCACCTTCAGAGTTTGAGTCTCGTGGGTTCTCTGACAAGAACTTCCAAACTTGTTTGCCCCAATGCCCAACCTTTTCAAGGTAGGACATATTATTCGGGTACCAATAATCCAGAATATGGCTGAGCGAAATTTCGACCTGTTCTCCTGTCATATCCTCAACGAGCAAGCTTTCTACATTAAGCTGCGTTCTCAAGTGCTCAAGCTTTACTTCAGCCTCACCTAATTGGCGGTTTAATTCCAGTTTAGTTTGAGTATAGGTTTTAAGATATTCATCGCTCACTGATTCATTGAGTTCAAGCTTACGCTTTTCTAAACGCAAGTTTTCCAATTGCCAGCTTATATTGCGAATTTCTTGGTTCACAACACGCGACGTTTCTTTACGTAACGTATCAGCAAACGCTAAACCTTGTTCGAGCTTTTGGTCTATGTTCGAATCAAATGTGCCAGAAGCGGTTTTAAAACCCACTGGCTTACCAAAGAAATAGCCACCTCGACTTCGTTCAATCACAATCCAATCAAGTGGAGTGGTTGGTTCACGTAAGTTAACATCCAGAATGGAAACAAAGTCCGCAGGGTACAGTTCTCTATTGGCGACTTTGATGCTTAAGCGCTGTATTAGCCCTGTCGACAAATTTTGAGGTGACAAAAGGTCATGGACTTGTGGAACTTGCTCTATCGGGATGTACTTGCGTTCATATAACTGACCAATCAATAAATCTTGTTTCGATACGGTTTCGTCAAGGTCAACTACTAACGATAAGTCTTTGGAATCAACTTGCCATTGGTACAAAGGTGCTGGCCAAAAATAGGTCAAGCCCTTCCAACCAATCAGCAGCATCAGGCCAAGAACAGAAAGCATACTGATGCTCACCGCCCCACCCGTTAGCCATATCCACGGAGAGCCCGATTTAACCCAAAATAATAATGACTTCAGTTTATTGATCATAATCGACCTTGCTCTGACGCGCTGAAACCAAGGTACAGTAAAGATCACGAGATGCGCTAGCCAAACAACTAAAAGCCGTTGATACACATTGAGATAAACCGATAAAACTACAGTGCACGATATTTGTCTCTCAATCTTTGTCGAACCCACTCTGCGACTGAGTTCACCGCAAACGTAAAAATAAACAGCAAGAGTGCAGCCAAGAACAACAAGCGGAAGTGAGATCCCCCCACTTCAGATTCAGGCAGCTCTACAGCAATCGTTGCCGATAACGTCCTCATCCCTTCTAGAATATTCCAATCAAGGATCGGCGTATTACCTGTTGCCATCAAAACGATCATCGTTTCGCCCACAGCTCGTCCTAGCCCCATCATGATGGCTGAAAAGATACCTGGGCTAGCCGTCAATAACACCACATAAATAAGGGTCTGCCACGCGGTTGCACCTAAAGCTAATGAACCATCAGATAAGTGTTTAGGCACAGAGAAAATCGCGTCTTCTGCGATAGTAAAAATGGTCGGGATAACCGCGAATCCCATAGCAAAACCGACCACCAGCGCATTACGTTGGTCAAAATCGATACCATAGCTAGCCAAGAAAGTACGAATATCCCCCCCAAACAGCAAGGCTTCCATACTATTTTCAGCAATAAATACTGCAATCACAGTAATCACCAATACCGGAATCAATATCAGGGCATGCCAACCATTAGAAAAACGACTGGTCACCATCTTCGGTAAGCAGAACCACACAAGCCCAGTCAGCAGTGTGCTCAATGGCAATAGCACCATTAACAAGAAAACGGCCGTTAAATGCGTTTCAACAATGGGAGCAAACCAAAGCCCGGCTAAGAATCCGATGATAACGGTCGGAAGAGCTTCCATCAGCTCTATCGAAGGTTTCACCACTCTTCGCATTCGAGGAGACATGAAGTAAGCGGTATAAATGGCTCCGAGTACAGCAACAGGTACTGCGAACATCATCGCGAACAGGGCGGCTTTGATAGTACCAAACGTGATAGGTACTAAACTGAATTTCTCTTCAAAGTCATCATTAGCCGACGTTGATTGCCACACATATTGAGGCTCTGGGTAGCTTTCGTACCAGACTTTTTGCCAAAGTGATGAGAATGAGATTTGCGGATATTCGTTATCGACTTTAGCCACACTGATGGTGCCATCAATCAGCGTCGCCAGATGCAGTTCATTGGCAGACATAGCGGCTAATTGTGGTGACTTCTCAAATGCCCGTTCAAACAAAGACAGTTTTTCACTGGTCGTATAGTGGCTCTGTAAGGTGCCGTTTTTGTAGAAGCTATAGAAGCCCTTCCTGTAAGTATCAGGCAGGATAAATTGAACCTCTTCAGCAAGCTGGAAGTCTCGAATATGGGTTAAGCTACGCTTTTCATCTTTGAGAACATCAAACCACTGAGAAACCTGCCCGTCCTCATGCGTAACCAATAGCGAATAGGCCCCAGACAACAAATCGATACTTTTCACCGAGTGCTTCGCATCATTCAAGCTAAGGTCAATCACTTCACGAACATTAAAGCCGCTATCTGATAACTTCAAAACCACTAAATCCGATTGTGCTCGGAGATATAAGGTTTGACCATCGGGTGTCACTAACAGCTGTTGCTGTATGCCCAACTTATCCGATAGCCATTGGCTCTTCTGAAAAATATACTGACCCGTAATATCACTTTGGTACCACTTCACTAAGACTCGTTGGTCACTTAGCTGAGCGGCAACCGTGATACCACGTCCATTCTTAGCGAACGCGAATTTTTCGATTGTCGCCTCGTTCGAGGATTCGTCATTTAAAAATGGCTCAGGGAGAGTGATTTGCTCGATTTTAGGTTCGGCTTCACTGCCCTTTTGCAGCACAGGCGCACTATACTCAGGGTAGAAAAAAGTAAGGTTGCTTGCGCTATCGGCAAAAGCAAACCAGTTTTCAGATGGGGTGTTTCGAGAAAAGGCAATTGGATTGGCTAAAACATTTCGCTCAAAGTAAGAGTGTGTATTTTGAGACTCTAAATCCCAAAATTTCACCAAACCGTTTTTTTCGATAGTAAATGCATGCTGACCGTATTCATCAACCGATATGGCGATAGCCTTTTCTACAGCAACGCTCTTTACTGCTCGGTCTGTCTCTAAACCAGTATCAGAAAATACTGGTAAAATGACCATCGCCAAGTAAACAAAGATCAATACCAGAGCAGCTAAGACACTGACGGCACCACATGTCACTGAAAAACGGACGAGACGATCTTTCAACCATCTTTTTTTGTCGCGCTCTTTCAATGAAAATTGGGCTGAAGCCATCTGTTTATCTACCTTTTTTTAGCTACTGACATAATATGTACGTTAGATGACAATTATATTACAAGTTACGTTAAACAACTGAAACTAATAACAAGTTTGTTAGCCATATTTCTTAAAGTAAGATCATAAATTTTGTGCATTTTGTCATTCTAACTTAAAGTAATCACCTCTATAGGCAGCTCTCAAGGATTATCATTCGATGGAAAAAGACTATGTTACAAAAGAACTTAGCTGGTTATCCTTCAACGAAAGAGTACTCCAAGAAGCGGCCGACAAGTCAGTCCCCTTAATCGAGAGAGTTCGTTTTTTAGGTATTTACTCAAAAAACCTCGATGAGTTTTACAAAGTCCGATTTGCTGATGTGAAACGAAAGATCTTACATCAAGATCCACAGCAACAAACCAACTCGCAGAAAACCTTACTGACTCAAATGCAGAGTAAAGCAAGTAAGCTCGATACTCGATTTCATGAACTGTATAACGACCTGTTATTGGAACTGGCGCGTAATCGTATTTTTCTGGTCAACGAGCAGCAAATCACCGAAGAGCAGAGTGAATGGATCAAAAAGTACTTTAAGAAAAAAGTGCTGCCGCACTTAACGCCATTCCTCTTGAACGAAGATAGCCAGTTACTCAATATTCTGAAAGATGAGCAAAGTTACTTAGCCATCGATATCGAGCGTGAGACATCTTCTCAATACGTATTACTTGAAATCCCATCAGAGGCACTACCTCGATTTGTTAAGTTACCAGACACCTCTGGATCACAGCGTACTACTTTGATCTTATTAGATAATATAGTTCGATTTTGTTTAGATGACTTGCTTAAAGGGTTCTTTGAGTATGACTCATTGCGTTGCTTTGCGATAAAAATGACGCGCGATGCCGATTATGATCTTCAAAAGAACAATGAAAATAGTCTATTAGAATTGATGTCTCTAGGTTTAGAGCAACGTCTTACCGCACTTCCGATACGCCTTATCTATGACTCAGAAATGCCAGCTGAAATGCTCAATTTTTTACAAGTCAGACTTAAATTATCTGACTATGACAGTGTCATCGCCGGAGGCCGTTACCACAACTTCAAACATTTCTGCGAATTTCCTAGCCTTAACCGACGTGATTTGGTTAATCGTCCACTTCCCGCGATTAAGTGTGCACATTTTAGCCATTACCCAAACTATTTCGAAGCGATAAAAGCTCGTGACATCTTATTGCATTACCCTTACCACACTTTTAATCACATCACTGAGCTTGTTAGGCAGGCTTCCTTTGATCCCAAAGTAACCGCCATAAAAATAAATGTTTACCGTGTTGCGGAAGGCTCTAAACTGCTCAGTTCGATCATCGATGCGGCACACAATGGCAAAAAAGTAACGGTGGTTATCGAGCTGCAAGCCCGCTTTGATGAACAAGCCAATATTCAATGGACTAAGAAACTTCAAGAAGCAGGGATAAAAGTCATCCATGGTATCCCGAGTTTAAAAATCCACTCCAAATTGCTGCTCATCAAACGAAAAGAAGGCAAGCATACGGAGCATTACGCTCATATTGGCACTGGTAACTTTCATGAAATTACAGCACGCGTGTATACCGATTTTTCTCTGCTCACCGCGAATGAAGACTTGACTCAAGAGGTGAGGCAAGTCTTTAAATATATCGAAAACCCATATCAAAAATCACAGTTCAAGCAACTGATTGTGTCACCAAAGAATACAAGAAAACGTCTATATCAGTTGATAGATCGTGAAATACAAAACGCGATAGAGGATAAGCCATCAAGCATCACTCTAAAACTCAACAACTTGGTCGATCGAGAGATCATCGAAAAGCTCTATCAGGCTAGCCAAGCCAATGTAAAAGTAAGAATGATCATTCGTGGTATGTGCTCTCTTGTCTCTGGCATACCCAACATCAGTGACCATATTGAGATTGTCAGTGTGGTCGATCGTTTTCTCGAACATCCGAGAGTGATGATATTTGGTAATGCTGGAAAGCCGAAAGTCTATATCTCCTCTGCTGACTGGATGACTCGAAACTTTGATCACCGCATCGAGGTTGCTGCCCCAATTTTAGATCCAAAGATCAAGCAAACCATTATCGATATCACCGAGTTTCATTTTGAAGACGGCAACAAAGCTCGAGTGTTAGACCAATCGATGAGCAACCCTTACATACAACCACCAGCAACCCCACTTGATTACCCAACGTCACAACTCTCCACTTACCACTATATTAAACGTATGGAGAAACTTACTCGCAAGAAGTACAAACAAGAGAAGAAGTCATGCCGCTAATTGATAACGAACATTCTCGATGTATTGCCGCCATAGACTTAGGTTCGAACAGCTTTCACATGGTGGTGGCCCGAGTATTCGATCAACACCTGCAATTAGTCAGCAGACATAAACATAAAGTGAGATTAGGCGACGGGTTGGATGAGCATAACTTCTTATCCGAAACCGCTATCGAGCGGGGTTTGGATTGCCTTGAGGTGTTCGCAGAGCGACTGGCTGATTTTGAACTTGATGATGTCAGAGTCGTTGCGACTCATACCCTAAGAAAAGCCAAAAACGCTAAAGACTTCTTAGAGCAAGCCAAGCCGTTGTTTCCCTTTCCAATCGAGGTCATCTCAGGTCAAGAAGAAGCTCGAATTATCTATAACGGCGTGGAGCACACTCAAGCAGCCTCCGAATCAAAATTAGTTATTGATATCGGTGGAGGTAGTACTGAAATAGTCACGGGACAGGGCTTTTCACCCAAAATGATGCGTAGCTTACCGATGGGATGTGTCAGCTTCACTCAGCGCTTCTTTGCTGACGGGGAACTAACTTCACAACACTTCTCCGATGCTTATACCGCAGCTACTCGCCTGTTGATGCCATTAATTGAAAAATACAAGAAAGCCTCTTGGGGTGTCGCCTTTGGCTCATCCGGTACCGCGAAATCAATAAAAGAGGTACTCATTGGCTTAGGGTTTGCCGATGGTCTCATTACGCCGCAACGTCTAACCTATTTAAAAAACCACTTGTGTGAGTTTCCATCATCTAAGGAATTAAACCTTTCAGGTTTAAGCGATGAAAGAAAACCGGTGTTTGCTGCTGGTGCCACCATTCTTTCTGCAGCCATAGATACGCTAAATATCAATGAGTTACACTTCTCTGATGGTGCGCTAAGAGAGGGGGTTCTTTATGATATGGAAGATAGGTTTAAGGATATTGATGTTCGAACAAGAACCGCCGAAACGCTAGTCTCTCGATACCATGTTGACTTGGTTCATAGCCAGAAAGTGAAAGCTGTCGCTGTCGAATTACTGAAGCAAGCACAACCTCAAGTAACCACTGCGATAACCAATGAACTGTATGACCTTATTGGTTGGGCTGCATTACTTCATGAGGTTGGACAAAGCATTGCATTTCAAGGCTATCACCGCCATTCGGCTTATCTGCTTAAGCACACGACAATGCCAGGTTTCAATACTGAGCAACAACGTCTGATCTCAACATTAGTTCGCTATCAACGAAAAGCGATTAAGCTTAGTGACTTGCCGGATCTTACGCTATTCAATACAGGACAGGTAACGTTATTAATTCGAATATTGAGGATGGCAATCCTGCTCAATCGACAGCGAAGCCAATCGCCAATACCGAATGTAAAGTTAACCATTAAGCAAGGTGAGGATTGGTACTTGGGAGGCGATACAATCAACTGGTTGGCTGAAAACCAACTGCTTGAGTATGAACTCAGAGAAGAGCAACAACGTTGGAACAACGCTGGATGGTCGTTGAAACTAAAATAACGAACAATCAAAATAATAACAGCCTGCGAGATCGCAAGCTGTTCATAGGTTTCTTTTCTACGTTCGCAGTGACCTCAATCAGAGCCCGACTTTCGCCAACTCTTGCTCTGCGAACTCAGACGGTATCGCTAAGTAGCCATCCTTCTCTACCAGTTCTTGCCCTTGCTTTGAGAATACAAAAGTGAGGAACTCTCTCTCAACAGGAGAAAGCGGTTTATCTGGGTGTTTGTTCACGTACACATAAAGAAAGCGTGATAGAGGGTAATCACCGCTCAAGATATTCGCTCGAGTCGGCTCTACATAATCAGAACCATGCTCTGAAATAGGAATAAGCTTTACACCTGCTACACGATAGCCAATACCTGAGTAACCGATCCCACTGATTGATGAAGCGACCGATTGCACAACGGATGCGGAACCAGGCTGCTCATTCACGCGATTTTTAAAATCACCACCGCACAGCGCATTCTGTTTGAAGTAACCGTAGGTACCCGATACTGAATTGCGGCCGAACAGTTGGAATCGATGTTTTGCCCATGGTTGTTCGATTCCGAGATCTTGCCAGCTATTGAGAGGCTTAGTCGCTCCGCAGCGTAGAGTCTCGGAAAAGATGCCATCAATCTGACGAAAGTTGAGCCCCTCAATAGGGTTATCACGATGCACAAAAAGTCCAATCGCATCGATAGCAACTCGCAGTGCTGTTGGCTTATATCCGTGCTCCCTTTCAAATGCTTCAATTTCTCGCAGGCGCATCGGTCGACTCATTGGCCCTAGATGTGCAGTCCCTTCGGTTAAGGCTGGAGGAGCAGTAGAAGAACCCGATGCTTGGACTTGAGCGTTAACATTTGGGTAGTAGGACTTGAACTCTTCCACCCATAACGTCGTCATACCCGCTAAGGTATCCGAACCGACCGATAATAAGCTCCCAGAAATTCCCGGAACCTTAGAATAATCAGGAAGAGAATCGACACCCTGTTCGGCATGCACAGGGTTAACTAAAACAAACGCTAATAATGAGCTGACTGGAAAACGCATCCTGCGTATCGAGCAACTCATGATACGGTCAGTCGATTTGGTAAAGTAAAATGGAATCGACTACCGACGCCCACTTCACTTTGAATTTCTAAATGTGAGTCATGGTGACTAAGCGCGTGTTTCACAATCGCTAATCCAAGACCACTACCACCAGTATCACGTGAGCGTGCTTTATCTACACGGTAGAAACGCTCTGTGAGTCGATGTAAGTGTTGTGGCTCAATACCGTCCCCAGTATCGGACACATCCAAACACGCGCCTTGACTGGTCTGGTACCAACGCACCTTAACCGTCGCGCCCGGTGGTGTGTATTTCACTGCGTTATAAACCAAATTCGATATCGCACTTCTCAATTGGTCTTCATCAGCTAATACACGTAGGCTCTTATCAATATCAAACTCAAGCTTGTGTTCGCGGTCACCACTCAAGCTCGCGGCTTCTTTCTCAAGAACCTCAAGCATAGCGGGAACGTTGACCACTTCATCAAGCTCATGCATTGGCGCAGCTTCAATTTTAGAAAGCGTGAGTAGTTGATTGACCAGACTGTTCATGCGATTCAATTGCTCGGTCATCACACCATGAGCTTTAGGCCACATAGGCCCAACGACCATGTCTGGATCTTCCGTCATTTCAAGGTAGCCCTGAAGTACGGTCATTGGAGTACGTAGCTCGTGAGAAACGTTAGCAAAGAAGTTACGACGCATACCTTCTAGCTGCTTTAGCTGAGTAACATCACGTACCACCATTAAGTGTTCACCCTCGGTATACGGCACAATACGCAACTCAAGCATACGCTCCACATTCAGTGGCGAAGGCATCTCTAACGGTTCTGAAAAATCTTGTTTATTAAGATACTTAATGAAGTCCGGCGTGCGGATCAAGTTAGAAATCGGTTGTCCTGAATCGTCCGGCCAGCGAAACCCAAGTAAATATTGAGCGAGCTTATTACACCAAACGATATTACCTTCACCGCGAAATACCACAACGGCATCGGGAAGCGATTCTGCACCGTTACGGAAACGGCGAATAAGATTGGTCAATTCTTTACGCTTGCGACGCTGTCTCTGCTGCATACGATAAATACCGTTGAACAGAGATTCCCAATTCCCAGAACCTGATGGTGGCGTTAGACGCTTCTCATCCCACAACCATGCGGACAAACGCATTTGATTATGTAGATGCCAGCCGAGCTGCAATACCGTGGCAGCCAGCAGTAACCAAGGTAGGTAGCCGAATATCCAACCGACTAAAACCCAAGGTGCGTAAAAAAAAGCCAGCTCCCAAGCCAGCTTTTTCCAGGTTAACTTTTCAACCATTCAGGACTCCGTAAACTGGGTAGCGAGCCACACTAAGCCTTTATAGAAAAACGGTAGCCCGCACCGCGAACCGTTTGGATTAGCTTGTCGTGACCTGCAGATTCAAGTGCTTTACGCAGGCGTCGAATATGTACATCAACAGTACGATCTTCAACGTAAACGTTGGTGCCCCAGACGTTATTCAGTAATTGCTCTCGGCTGTATACACGCTCTTGGTGCGTCATAAAGAAGTGCAGCATTTTGAATTCTGTTGGGCCCATATCTACTGGACCTTCACTCGCGGTAACACGGTGTGATACAGGGTCTAGTTTAAGACCTTGAACGTCAATCACATCTTCCAATGCGGTTGGGGTTACTCGGCGAATAACCGCTTTCAGGCGAGCTACTAACTCTTTTGGCGAAAATGGTTTGGTAATGTAGTCGTCAGCGCCAACTTCTAAACCGCGAACCTTATCTTCTTCTTCACCACGAGCCGTCAGCATCACCACTGGGATGTTACGAGTTAACTCTTCACGCTTCATGTGCTTGATAAAGTTTATCCCGCTACCACCAGGTAGCATCCAATCTAGTAATACTAGATCTGGGAAAGGTTCACATAGCTTGTTTACCGCTGTATCGTAATCTTCAGCCTCTACTGCTTGGTAGCCTTTTTGTTCAAGTACAAAACACAGCATCTCACGAATAGGTGCTTCATCTTCAACGACCAGAATCCTTCTCGACATAATTGAATAGCCTTTGTATTTAATCAACGCATTGCATTATCTGAGTTAATTATGACACTTTTGTGACCTTTGAAAACAAATTTTCATATAACTGTCTCAAACGTTTCACTTTACAACTTTTGATACAGAGCTAAGGACAAATCGAATTAGATCTCATATCATGAAGCACTTCTAAAAAGGTATGAGAAAAATTTATGTGGTTTAAAAATTGCCTAGTCTATCGCTTCAACCGTGATATTGATTTCAACGCAGATCAGCTAGAGAAACAACTTGAAGAATTCCGCTTTACTCCTTGTGGTAGCCAAGACAAACAGAAGTTTGGTTGGGTACACGCAATGGGTAGACATGGCGATATGATGACGCACGTATCAGAAAACCGCATTCTTATCTGTGCAAAGAAAGAAGAGAAGATGCTACCCGCTTCTGTGATCAAAGAATCACTGAACGCAAAAGTAGAAACGCTTGAGGCAGAGTCTGGTACCCCTCTGAAAAAGAAAGAGAAAGACAGCCTAAAAGAAGACATCATCATTGATCTACTTCCTCGCGCATTCAGCCGCAGTAATTTTACATACGCGCTGATCATGCCAAAAGAAGGTTTCATTGTGGTTGATGCGAGTAGCTATAAAAAAGCAGAAGATGTATTGGCATTGCTACGTAAGACAATGGGTAGCCTGCCAGTAGTGCCTGCTATTCCAGAGCAAGCGATCGAAACAACATTAACTGAATGGGTTAAGTCTGGCGATACGCCTCAAGGTATCACTATGCTTGATGAGGCAGAGCTAAAATCTATTCAAGAAGACGGCGGTATTGTTCGAGTTAAGAAACAAGAACTAGAAGCTGATGAGATTAAAAACCACATCGAAGCCAATAAGATGGTGACGAAACTTCTTATCAACTGGCAAGACCGTATTGAGTTCATTCTTGCAGAAGATGGCAGCATCAAGCGCCTGAAATTCAGTGATGAGCTCAAAGACGAAAACGACGATATTCCTCGTGAAGATCAAGCTGCGCGTTTTGATGCAGACTTCTCTCTACTTTGTGGTGAGTTCAGTGTTTTCCTTCCAAATCTATTTGAATCATTAGGCGGGTTAACTCAACCTAACGCTTAATCAGTCAAACTATAAGCTCAGGTGCTAACGGTATCTGAGCTTATTTCTCACTAAGTTCTCACTTATATCTGTCTCTAGACCCTCTTGTTAATGTCATTGCTATCTTTAGGGCTATCAACCAAACTCATTTTAGCGTAAAATTTGCGCCCCTTTGATATCACTTGGTGGTATCAACCTGACTTGAGATCAGATTAGAGAACGAAGCAATGACTACACAAAAACCATTTGTACCTGAACTATTATCACCGGCAGGAAGCCTTAAAAACATGCGTTACGCATTCGCCTACGGCGCAGATGCAGTATACGCTGGCCAGCCACGTTACAGCCTTCGCGTTCGTAACAACGAGTTCAATCACGAAAACCTACAAATTGGTATCGATGAAGCTCATGCTCAAGGCAAAAAGTTATATGTTGTATGTAACATTCAGCCGCACAACTCTAAATTAAAAACATTTATTCGCGACCTTAAACCTGTTGTCGATATGGGCCCAGACGCTCTTATCATGTCAGATCCTGGTCTTATCATGATGGTTCGTGAAGCATTCCCTGAGATGCCAATCCACCTTTCTGTTCAAGCAAACGCAGTAAACTGGGCGACCGTTAAGTTCTGGTCAACTCAAGGCGTTGAGCGTGTGATTCTATCTCGTGAGCTTTCTCTTGAAGAGATCGAAGAGATTCGCGAACACTGCCCTGAAACAGAGCTAGAGATCTTTGTTCACGGTGCACTTTGCATGGCGTATTCTGGTCGTTGCCTACTTTCTGGCTACATGAACAAACGCGATCCAAACCAAGGTACTTGCACTAACGCTTGTCGTTGGGAATACAAAACAGAAGCGGCAAAAGAAGACGAAAACGGTCAGATCGTTGAAGCAAACCCTACTGGTGTTGAGATTCAAGAAGTAGAAGTTCAAGACGAACGTCCAGACAACACACTAGGTCTTGGTAAACCAACCGACGAAGTCGTTCTACTTTCTGAGTCACATAAGCCAGAAGAGAAAATGGCAGCGTTTGAAGATGAGCATGGTACTTACATCATGAACTCAAAAGATCTTCGCGCGATCCAACACGTTGAACGCCTAACGAAGATGGGTGTCCACTCTCTGAAAATCGAAGGTCGTACTAAGTCTTTCTACTACTGTGCACGTACAGCACAGGTTTACCGTAAAGCGATCGATGACGCTGTAGCAGGCAAGCCGTTCGATGAAAGCCTAATGGGTACACTAGAGAGCCTAGCTCACCGTGGTTACACTGAAGGTTTCCTACGCCGCCACACTCATGATACGTACCAAAACTACGAGTACGGTTACTCTATCTCAGACACTCAACAGTTTGTTGGTGAATTCACAGGTAAGCGCCGCGGTGACCTAGCGGAAGTAGAAGTGAAGAACAAATTCCTAGTTGGCGATAGCTTAGAAATGATGACACCGAAAGGTAACGTTGTTTTCACGCTAGAGATGATGGAAAACCGTAAGTCTGAAGCAGTAGAAGATGCGAAAGGTAACGGTCACTTTGTATTTATCCCTGTACCAGCAGATCTAGATCTAGAGTACGGCTTGTTGATGCGTAACTTGAGCGAAGGCCAAGACACACGTAACGCATCAGGTAAGTAACTTTACTTAGAAAACCGAGAAGTAAGCAATGGCTCTGTTAATCACTGACAAGTGCATAAACTGCGATATGTGTGACCCTGAATGCCCAAATGGTGCAATCACTATGGGTGACAGTATCTTCGAGATCGATCCAGATTTATGTACTGAATGTAAAGGTCACTATGAGAAGCCAACGTGTCAATCTGTATGCCCGATTACCAAGTGCATCATCACTGACCCCAACCATATTGAAACTGATGATGAGCTACTTGAGAAGTTTGTTATCATTCAAGGCTTGACCTAAAAGAGAAAAGGTTCAACTTATTGTAAGTTGAACCTTTTTTTTATCCTGACTTTTCGATTGGATAAATATTGCAGAAGAGCTCTTTTTCAAATTGATATTCGAGTCGCTCCCGCCAATTTATCGACTGAGAAACAGGAACTAGATAAAAGTGTTCCCGCCCAGTATCAGTCACAAATGCCATTCCATACTTCATCAATTCATAGTGAACATCATTCACGAAGCTAGGGTCTAAGCGTTGTCTACCTGTCAGTTGGGTAATGTCATCTCTCGAAATCGAAATACCAGAACTTTCAGCGTTGAACCTATGTCTTAACCATTCTGAAAATTCCTTGGCACAAATCATAGTCATAGTCTTATCCTTGAATTATCTATCGACGGGTATCAGACTCTGATTTCGCATACTGCATATAAGCCGCATCTTTCACCCTAAAACACTCCATCCCTGACCAAACCTTGTCAAATTCGTCATCGCCGTTGCTGATACCGTAATTGATTTTATTAATATCAAACGATATTCTTAATCTAGTGTTTATAAACTCTAGACAAAAGTGTGACATTTCTCCAGTTTCAGAGACGAGAAAGCCAGTGTCGTGACCACTGTAATTAACCTTGATAGATGCGATTACTTATTAGATATCAAGGCTAAACATTGACTTGGCATCACTTTAACTTTCTTCTTTTTCTTACTTTTTACGACTTTTTTAGGAGGAGGAACAGGTATAGTTTTCGGAGCCCAACTTGCAAGTTCGTCTCCACAACCATCACCTTTAGGAGGGCTTGCTTGGGCTATGCAGTTTGAACTCCCTTCAGGGCACTTCAAGCGAACATGAAAATGTGAATGATGTCCCCACCAAGGTCTGATTTTTCCAAGCCAAGCTCTATCATCTGCGTCAGAATCTTCTTGCTCACAAAGGGTTTGCTTAATCACTGGATGAACAAAAATACGCACCACTTTTTCATCTTTCGCTGCATAACGAATAACTTGAAAATGCTCATCAGTCCAATTCGATTGACGCAATTTGTAGTTAGTAAGATCCACAACGCTCACAGGTTTAGGCACAGCTAACTCGTTTTCTGACAATCTCTTACTCGTTAACCTTAACCATATATCAATATCTAACCCGGTTTGATGACTTGAATGACCGGAAGAAAAGCGCCCTCCTCTAGGAAGAGAAATATCACCGACCAATAAATTAGTATTGAGTTTCTCGCTAGTAGTTACACCTAACCTCTCGATAAACTTTATAGCTTCTGTATGGCCATAGTAGCGTTCTCTTTGGGGACGAATGATTTGATACCCCAAACCATTAATAGGTAGAGCCTGTGCTCCATCAAGGCAGCCATTAGCATAACTACCTATTGATGAGGTTGAGTTTCTTGTCGGGATTTTTTCTTCTTCCCATGGGGTTGCCAAAGCAGAAAATGAATAAAACAGGACAACTAAAACAAAAGATAACCTCATAACCGTTCCATGTAAGTGATGCATATTATCTATACTAGTCGGCATTCGAGAAGAGTTGACGATTATTGGTAACTTTTTGGGGATAGACAGAGAGGTATTTGAGGTGGAAGAAGCTGAAAGGGGATTATGAAGTATTTCGCCACCAGAAAGTAAAAAGGCTCTAGTCTTTCGACTAGAGCCTTAAATATGGCAGGGGTGGAGAGATTCGAACTCCCAACACGCGGATTTGGAATCCGCTGCTCTGCCAATTGGAGCTACACCCCTATTTCAGTTTTAAAGAGCTGAAACTCTGAATAAGTGGCGGAGTGGACGGGACTCGAACCCGCGACCCCCGGCGTGACAGGCCGGTATTCTAACCAACTGAACTACCACTCCGCAGTGGTCAACTCACTAAGTGAGCGTCCATATCTCCAGGTCGGTCAACCTAAAGATTTAATTTAAAGCCTGGCGATGTCCTACTCTCACATGGGGAAGCCCCACACTACCATCGGCGCTATTGTGTTTCACTTCTGAGTTCGGCATGGAATCAGGTGGGTCCACAATGCTATGGTCGCCAAGCAAATTTTTCTTTTACTTTCAGTTTTTTAAAAACTGAAGGCAAAATAATCTGGAAAACTGATTTAAAATTCTCTTCAAACTCATTCAAGCGTTTGGTATTTCTATTGAGTCCACAAAACCCCTTGGGTGTTGTATGGTTAAGCCTCACGGGCAATTAGTACAGGTTAGCTCAATGCCTCGCAGCACTTACACACCCTGCCTATCAACGTCGTAGTCTACGACAACCCTTTAGGACGCTTAAAGCGTCAGGGAAAACTCATCTCAAGGCTCGCTTCCCGCTTAGATGCTTTCAGCGGTTATCGATTCCGAACTTAGCTACCGGGCAATGCCATTGGCATGACAACCCGAACACCAGAGGTTCGTCCACTCCGGTCCTCTCGTACTAGGAGCAGCCCCTTTCAATTTTCCAACGCCCACGGCAGATAGGGACCGAACTGTCTCACGACGTTCTAAACCCAGCTCGCGTACCACTTTAAATGGCGAACAGCCATACCCTTGGGACCGACTTCAGCCCCAGG
>NZ_PIGD01000032.1:0-28497 GCF_003050085.1 Vibrio sp. 10N.286.48.B8
TTTTTGAAACACAGAAAAGGCGGAGGGTAAGAACATCTAACTTTCTATTTTTGTTTGTTATGCCCCTATGCAAACTCTTTATTATTCAGTGAGTTAATTTATCCGTATTCTCTGGTATCTATTTGAAATACTAGGGAAACAAAAATGAAAAATGGGTTAGTCTGCACATTAGCAGTGATGTTAATTGTAGGGTGCAAAGAATCGAATGAGCCAAACGCTGCTGTAGTGGAACAACCGAGTGTCATATCACACATAGAGAAAACACCTGAGCTAGTCGCGGAATTAAAGGCACAAGAGACAATTGATGCTCAACTTAGGCTGCTTTATGAGCGTTTTGAACCCATGCTTGACCGCAGTGACTCTCTTACTGGTACTGATGCAAACAAAGATGGTATCCGCGATGACATTGAGGCGTTTATTGATGCGTTAGAAGTGCCCGAGCCTGTCCGAAAAGCCTTAAAACAAGAGGCTCGGCAAGCACAAGAAAGTCTCTATCACGACTGGAGTGCAAAGACTGAAACCAATATAAAGAAGGCACTAGCAATCGCTAATAAATATGGGAAGGTCATTGCTTGTAAGAAGTTTATTGGTATACCAGTAAGAGATAGAACCAATACTGGGAGAACTATCGATGCGCTCACTTACAATACTAAAGCTCGTTCCATTGTCTACTTGGCTTATAATCACTTGTTAGATGGCTCAGTAAGTTCCTCTCTGAAAGCTGAGGCTAACTACTGTGAATAAGCTAGTCACCCCGTTCAAATCTCCCCCTTAATTGATATTTTCCCCCTTTTTTGAAACACAGAAAAGGCGGAGGGTAAGAACATCTAACTTTCTATTTTTGTTTGTTATGCCCCTATGCAAACTCTTTATTATTCAGTGAGTTAATTTATCCGTATTCTCTGGTATCTATTTGAAATACTAGGGAAACAAAAATGAAAAATGGGTTAGTCTGCACATTAGCAGTGATGTTAATTGTAGGGTGCAAAGAATCGAATGAGCCAAACGCTGCTGTAGTGGAACAACCGAGTGTCATATCACACATAGAGAAAACACCTGAGCTAGTCGCGGAATTAAAGGCACAAGAGACAATTGATGCTCAACTTAGGCTTCTATATGAGCGTTTTGAACCCATGCTTGACCGCAGCGACTCTCTTACTGGTACGGATGCAAACAATGATGGTATCCGCGATGACATTGAGGCGTTTATCGATGCGTTAGAAGTGACCGAGCCAGTCCGAAAAGCCTTAAAACAAGAGGCTCGGCAGGCACAAGAAAGTCTTTATCACGACTGGAATGCAAAGACCGATGCGAACATCAGAAAAGCACTCGACATTTCATACAAATACGACAAAGTACTCGCTTGTAAAGAGTTTGTTGGTATTCCTGTAAGAGATATAACCAATACAGGAAGAACCGTTGATGCGCTCACTTACAATACCAAAGCCCGCACTATGACTTACTTGGCTTACAATCACCTATTAAATGGTTCCGTAAGTACGCTCCTTGCTGCGGAGGCACAATATTGTGAATAAGCCAACAATATCACTCATGATTGCTGCTCTGCTGCCATTTAATGCAATCGCCAACTCATGCAAAATTGAAGGTTACACCATCGGTTTTTTTAACGGTGTTGCAACAACTGAAAAACAAGCCAAAGAAGGGATAAAAGAAATAAAATCCACTATAGATATCAACCAATACAACGGTGAGTCTGTCGAATACCAGCTTTTCTACAACGATTCTTATATTGAAGGAAGTGGCCTTAACGTACTGGCTGATTTTGCTGAAACCTTTGACCAAAGAACTTACGAGTTAGAGCAGAAACAATTCGACCGTTGGGAGGCCTTTTGGGACATTGTGAGCGGTAGGCAAAACAGCGCTATCATCCAAAAAATCAGCGCCACTTTTGCTTGGTTTGCTGGGTTTGTTCTCGACTTCACAAACCAAACCATCAATGCAACTATCACGACATTTTTAAAAGAATTAGCCTCACTTGTTGATGCCCCCGAAACTAGCCAGACTAGAATGCAGCATCATCTTTTAAATGACTCTCTTACGTGGAAAGGAAAAAAGCTCATTTACATCGCTCATTCACAAGGGAACTTATGGGTAAACGAATCATACAAGCATGTTACATCCCAATACGGTTACAGTGCCGATAACATTCACGTTGTTCACATCGCTCCCGCTTCCCCAACCCTTAGCCCGGACAGTGATTATATTTTATCGACCTCAGATCTTGTGATTAATGGGCTGAACTTTACAGGGATAGGCAGCGTTCCGCCTCCCAACACCACGATAGCACCGAGTAAATTAGACTTTGCGGGACACGGACTCATTCCTATTTACCTCACTCACCCCAAATCCATTGAGAAAATCAAAGCGTCGGTCGATAAAGCTTTTACCTCTCTTACTAAACCTGAGATGGAAGATTTTTTGTTTAAAATTGAGTTCGATTATAGTGTTAGTTATGACGCACTTCATGATAATCCTGTTTATGAAATTGTTGACGCTAATAAAACTGACGATTTTGGGTCTTACCTAAAGAGTCCTTCTTTTTATCTCAGCCCGAAAAATGAGTCTTGGCCTAAGAAGACGGTGGATTCTTATATACAAGATGAGGATAGATTGCCATTTAGAGTTGAGAACAATGCTGTGGTTTTGTTTGATACTTGTAAAAGCCCGAACGAGGCAATGAATGACATTCCATCGATTCCCTCGCAAGACACTTATATGTTCGTACAATGGCGAAATTTAAAACGCTTTGAGCGAGGTACATTTAAAGATATTTGGAGGTCAAGAAAGATGACCGATAGATATGGATTGGTAGATGAAACCCCAATAGCATTTCGAGATATGGACGACGACTATTTCATTTGTGCTGGGGATGGAGATGCGATTGAACTAGAAGCAACACAACACTTTTATAATGAGGAGCAACGTCAGTATTTAGTCACTCAGCATTTGTCTGGACGCTATGATGTGTCGGCACGTTATGCAGTACCTTTTCAAAGTTTTCATCCTACTAATCTCTGTCAAGGCCATTGATTGCTAGCCTTGTCAATATAATCAATGCATTAGTGAAAAATCTCATCAACTAATCGCTAAATGACTAATAATATGTAGTCATGATTCAGATAACTATTAATAAGTAAAAACAGTATTAGCAAGATGCTGATGAGTATCAACTCTAAATGATAATGGGGCATAAATGAGCTACAGCTTCCCCTAAATTAACAATTCAGAGATAACTAAAGGTATGGAAAGTCGCTTAACATAGCGTCCAGTTTGATGGTGTAGATCACTGACAAGTATACGGGTCTTCAGACAATATGCTTTTTCAAATATTTAAAATCATGCTCTCTAATGCCTCTCAATAAAAAAGCCCAAACAAAGGATTGGGCTCAATTCAATAATCATGAAGTCATTGTCATGGTGGTTATATTCCGATTAATTCCCCCAGATTTGGCTTACAAACTCTGGATGGTCAATAAACGGATTACGATTCCCTTGAAAATCATGTACCGCCTTATTTCGGTCGATTTCTTTTTGGCTTACTGGATCTTCAGAATGCCAACGCTTTAGCATAGTAAGTAACCAAGGTTCAAAAACGGTTGTATTGGTTCCATCCAGAACGGCATCAGAGCTTGTAGAGTTCCCTTCCCAATTAGCGATTTCATTTTCATAGCGTGTTGCCATGTAGAAATATGCTCTTGCGAAATCACCTTTAAACTCATCAATTGGCTCAAACACCGTACCCACATAACCAAGAGAGTTCGCTGCACTGCCTAACTTAGAACCATTGCTTGATGTGTATGTCGCGCTACTCACCTCACCAAATGGCCAATTACTACGTTTCGAGTTAACGTAGCCATCAGTGGCAAATAAATGGTGACCGTCAGAGTTCATTGGCTCGACTTTCCCACCAAACCAGCTTTTCGGGAATGAGTGCTCACGGTTGTAGCAATCACCTTCTTTTCTGTATTGACCACATTGATCGGCCACCTTAGTAAACTGGATTGAATCTGAGCCTGAAGGTTTCTCCGAATACATATCGAGAATCGACCCATCAGTGTCATAGTATGCGTCTAGGTCAGCCTCAGACACCAACGTCCAAATAGCGGTGTAACCCTGACTACTATGATTATCAATAATTTGATATAAGGCCGTTTTTAACGCAAAGCCCACTTTGCCTTCAGCGTCTTTGTAATACTCACCTAACACTGGTGGTTCCGTTGGTGGTGTAGTTGAACCACCAATCGTAAATTCTGTACTCTGACTTGCTTGGAAATCACCACCAGATGCCACAACGGTTCCGTTTACCGACAAACTGTATGAACCATTTCCCCCACTGCAGCACATTCCATCTCCATAAGAGTCTGAGACTTCTAGGATGTAGCTACCATCCGCTAAACACATTTCCACTTCATTGATGGTGTTATTTTTATAGTCTGAACCAGAATAAAGAGTTTGAGAAACTGAGTTTTTGAGAGACCAACTGGTTTCAGAACCATAGTTATCCGTCACTAGCGTGAGTGCGGCACTTGTATCATTGCAGCTTTGTGTTGGTGGAGTCTCCGTCGGCTGAAAGTTATCTAAATACACCACTTCCGAACCATCAAAACCTGCATCATCATAAAATCGTATGCCCACAACGATATCTTTAGTGCTAGTAGCGCTGTACGAGTGAGTCAATGCTTGCCACTGATTCGTTAAACCATTATTCGAGTAGCCTAAATAGCCATCAACAAAAAGGCGAGCTTTCACGTTACCTTCCGTGTGGTAAACATCGACAGAGAAATCATAAGTTTTCCCTTGTTCAACACGTATCGTTTGCAGAAAATCGGTATTACTTTGAGTGCCTGTATTCACTGTTACTTGCGCAGAGAAACTGCCGTTATTTACAGGAACGCTAGAGGGTGAAACTGCAATGCCGGAGTCAATCACACTCCATCCAGATGGTACATTTCCTTCCCAACTTTCGAAACTTCCATTTTGCATTTGCGCATGCGCACTCGCTGAACAAAGTAATGCAATGCCACTTAGATTTATTATTCTATTTATCATATAACCTTCTGTTTAATCAGATAAAAAACCAACTAAGCTTAGAAAGTAATCAAAAGATGAATAGAGACATACATCACATTTATAAATGTAAGCACCATAAGCTTTATTAATATATGTGATGTAAAGCAATGCAACATCGATCTGGTAAATGCTTTTACACGCTAGATTATTGAAAAAAGGTTTATCTCGGATTTCAGGGAAAAGGCGCAACGGGTGAAACTTTGAATGCCCAATGCTCAATGCTCAATGCTCAATGCTCAATAATTCAAAGATCATTTGAGAAGTCGTTATCTAAAGGCTAACTATAATAGCCAGCAGCGCATTAACGATGAGTTGCTGGCTCGCTACTTAATGATTAGTACAATATATTTATCATGACCAGTCAGCAATCTAGCCTCTTCAACACAGTTCAAACATAACGCCCGACACTAACTTACTTGGCTTGGTATATTCCCCTAGTTATGCGCCCTTCCAAAGACTTAATAATAGATGGAACCATATCTTGTATCGGCGATTCTAATACAATTTCTACGTCTTCTAGCCAATAAATATCCAGTAGTAAACAAATGTCATCAATAAGTTGCACCGCTTCAATTTGATTAACAACATCTGTATTCAAAGGCCATGACTCCGACATATCCAACACAATCAATCGCTTATTGCAGCGTGGCAAATAGAACTCCGTTAATGAGTCTAAATAGCTCACCGCAGTGATCATTAACGTACACTCCCCTTCGCCCAAATCGCAGATTCGATAACGCCGGTTATTTAGAATCAAATGTTGATCCATATTCCTTCTCTCATAACTGTTTACGTACTGTCCATTATCCATATCTGGACTAAATCAAGGAGGAATTAAAGAAATTCAATTTTGCATATCGTTTCAATTCATATATGAATTTCTCTAAACCGTCGCCTCCTCGCATACACAAACTTACTATCCACTCCATCAAATAATTCAACCAACGAATCACACATTTAATTAATCATGCGGAGAGCTATGTTATGAAAAAGATAAGCCTACCTTTTATTTCGCTACTATCGACACTACCCCTTGCAGCACAAGCTTTCGACTCAAGTCGAGTTAGTGGTGAGTTCTCAGTGAATACGGGGTTTGCCACCTCTAACTCAAATCTAAATCCCAACGGCGACAGAATGTTAAAGGGCCTAAATAATAATGTGTCTCACACAAACGAGATCTTTGCAGCGCCTCTTGGAAACTTAAACTTGGCGCTAGATACTCAAGACACCCACCGAGTTTATGCAGGTACGTCTCGTGACGATCTTGCCGTCGGTACTCTCGCCTTTGAGGTTGGATACCAACGTGACTTACCAGATGGAACGCAAATAGACATAGCTTACCTTCCGACAATTGTTTCCGGCGAAGTTTGGGACAACCCCTACCTAGAAGGTACACAAAGAATAACAACCGACGTTGAAGGCGATGCCTATCGTCTAAAGCTATCGAATATTGCCAATACCGGAGTTTCTTTCGATTTAGGCTATGCGACCTCAGAACTTGATAATGAAGGAGTCGCTTATCAAGAGTTAGCGAGAGATCATGATACCTATTTTTTAAAAGGGCAATACCTGTCGATGCTAAACCATCGCTCAGGACTAATTACTGCATTCAGTTATACCGATCATAACGCTGAAGGTTCTGCGGCTTCATATAATCAATACAAAATTGAAGCCACCTATTTTGCCAATTTAAATGATCATCATTTTGCTGTCACGAGTAGCCATGGTTATCGCGATTTTGAATCAGTTAACCCGCTATTTAATCAAGAGCGCGCTGACTATTTCCACCGAGTATTCGTGGCTTATGAATACAACGATATCCCTAACTGGGAGAACTGGAGCGTGACATCATTTGGTGGCGCAACCCTAAACACATCGAATATCGATTTCTACCAAAGCACCGAATTTTTGATGTCTGTTGGTTTGAATTACCGTTTCTAATTTGTTCCCCTCCGATGAATCAGAGAAAGAATGCCACCACCTACCTGTGACTCTTTCTCGCTTTCGTTTCACAGATGAACACCTCTCATCGGTGCTTTGAATACTGCTTAGCTTTGCTGCTACGCACATAAAAGACTGGATTGGAATCAGTTACTTAAATTTATCCTCGCTTTCTCGTTAAAGGATTATGACGAGCAATTAGGACCACTAAAAAGGGTCATCATGCTCAAACTACTTAAACAAGAACATGTACTTCTCACAGGTGCTATCGCTATACTATTTTTCAAACTAGTTGGCGATAACCTACTCATGAGCGGTTTATCATCCATGTCCTATATACTGCTCACCGCCTTACTTTTCTATGTCGTCATGACTGCTATTTTTGCTGTTGTCCGTCACTCTGACGCACTCGCTATAAAGCTTGGTGACCCATATGGGACACTCATATTGACGCTTTCTGTGGTATTGCTTGAAGTCATTATGGTCTCATCAATCATGCTTACTGGTGATTCAAACCCTGTGCTCGCACGCGATACCATGTTTGCTGTGATCATGGCTGTACTCAATGGGTTTGTCGGTATCACTTTACTGATTGGCGGCCTAAAGTATCACACTCAAACTTATAACCTTCATGGAATCAAAGCTTACTTAGTCGCCATTATTCCACTCGCGATGCTGTGCTTAGTGCTACCCAACTTTGCGAGCGTAGACGCTTTAGGAAATATGTCATCAAGCTTAATGTGGATTTTAGTCTTCGCTTCTGTTGCTTTATATGCGGTCTTTTTGTTCATTCAAACTCGTAGCCATACTGACTACTTTATTAACTCGGTTCACGAAGATCACCACGACCATCATGAGCCATTGCAAAGTAATTTATTCCACAGCTTGATGCTAATTGGTTACTTGATTGTGGTAATTCTACTGGCAAAAAGCCTCGCACTGCCGATTAATGATGGTATTTCTACCATGGGTGCCCCCGTCGCATTAGGCGGTTTAATTGTCGCGTTGATCATTCTGGCTCCTGAAGCGGTTGGCGCAGTCAAAGCAGCTCTTACCAATCAACTTCAGCGCGCGATGAACCTCTTCTTTGGTTCTGTCTTGGCAACAATTGCATTGACTGTGCCTGCGGTACTGATGATATCAAGTGTCATGAATGAACCGATTCACCTCGGTCTAGCACCTGCCGAAATGGTCTTGTTAATTACGACCTTGCTGATGACGAGTGTCAGTTTCAGTAGTGGCCGAACCAACCCGCTCAACGGCGCCACACACTTAGTCTTATTCTTGGCCTATATCATCTTAATGTTCGATTAAGCCTATGACTTGAAGACTCTGGTCATCTAACCAGAGTCTTTTGAACGATCCTAATCATCACTACCAAGAATAATGCTGAGGCCCCATGACTTTATTAACGACACGTTTACATTCAAAAGCGTCACACTCAACAGAGTCCGAACACCTTTACGAATCAATACTCACTAGCCTTGAAACGGAGGAAGACAAGCTCTTACGCGAAACCTTGCTCCACGCATATACACCAGCGATCTCCAATGCATTAAGGAGACTAGATGATGATCAAAGAGTTCACGCTTGGTCGCTACTCTCTCAAATAGATCCTGAACTAGCGGCTAACTTAATTGATCACTTAAGTAGCTCTCAATTACGTTACTTAGCAGAAAAACTGCCAATCCAGAACCTCCAAGAAGTTTTCCCTTTACTCCAATCGCCGGACCGCCGTATGTTACTCACTCAGCTTCCATTGGAGCGGTCAACACAGCTAAATACGTCCTTACCCAACGCTTGGCAAAAAGAAGAAAAAGCAGCGCTTAATTATGAATCAGACACCGTAGGAGGTATTTGCAACAATGAAATGTTGAAGGTTGATTCAGACACAACGGTTGCCGAGCTCAGCCACCTTATTTCCGATGATGACTCTAGCTATAACTATCAAGAGTGGCGTTACGTATACCTGCAGGATCGAGATGGTAATTATCTGGGAGCAATCAGGCTCAAAGACTTATTTGGGTTACCTTTCGGTGGGAAACTAAAAGAGCACCTCAACTCCTCACTACTGGCGGTACCGGCTGAGTGGGATTTGAATTCACTAAAAAGTGCACTAGATACGACAACACACCCAGTCCTTCCTGTAATCGATAACTCAGGGTTCCAAATTGGTGTTGTGGGATTTAGACAATTGAATGAGGCGCTGTTTCGTCAATCAAAACAGCAGCTTCTTGAACAAGCTGGTGTATTTGGCGGGGATGAGTTTCGCACCATGCCGACCGCGAAACGTAATCTACGCCGGCTAGCATTTTTGCTACCTTCTGTTCTATTAAGCTACGCAGCGGTATCAATCATTGCTCAATTCGAGCCCGTAATTGAACAATTTGCGCTGTTAGCAGCAATACTACCTTTAGTTGCGAACTTATCCGGTGCAGCTGGAAATCAAGCAGTTGCCGTTTCGATTCGAGAGCTCTCTGTCGGGAACTTGTCACCAAAAGATGTGTTGTTCGTGATCGTAAAAGAGCTACCTATCGGCATTATAAATGGCGCGGTGATTGGCTCAGTTCTCGCTCTACTCTCATTTTTGACTTACGGCGAAGAACATCTCGCATTACCTATATTAGTTAGTGTCGCGTACCTTTTTTCTTCAACGCTAGCAGTGATCACAGGAGGAACGCTACCGCTGATTCTTAAACGTCTGAATCTCGACCCTGCGATGCTATCTAGCCCTCTCCTAACTACATTTACGGATGCCGCCGCTTTTTTTAGTGTGCTGTACCTCGCTCAATCCTTTTTACTCTAATGTGCTATTGCCTCTAAACGAGGCAATATCTAGTTGAATATTATTACATTTCACTTAATCTACATATAAGCCTAACCTAGCAATGGCTAAGTTTTACCACCACTTCTAAATTAACCAAGGACGGTTTATGAGAGAACTACGCGATTTAGATCTAAACCTACTGAAGCTTTTACAAGCGGTTGTTGAAACGCGCAATACCCACCTTGCCGCAGATAAGCTCGGTATCTCTCAAACCAGTGTCAGCCGCGGTATGGCAAAGCTTAGAGATACGTTTGGCGATCAGCTTTTCATTAGAAAAGCACACGGTGTAGAACCTTCAGAGTTAGCAGAAAAATTAGCTGAGGCCGCTGAGGAAATGTTTATTCCATTGGCTAAAGTCATTGAGTCTTATAAGAATTTTGAACCAGAAAGTTTTACTGGCGACATCACTATAGCAATGAATATTTTTTTGCTTGACCAATATGGAGAGGGAATATTTTCAGCTCTGAGAAAAGTTTTACCAAATGCGAACTTCAAAATGATCTATTGGCAAGAACAAACACTTGCCGAAATGCTCAATAGCCAAATTGATTACATGCTGCATTTTTCAGTATTTCCGCTTCCGCAAGAAATATATCAACACAAACTAAAAGAAATAAAGCTCAGTCTCATCGCGCGTAAGAACCACCCAGTGCTCAGCCAATCTAGTGAATGGGAAGATATACACCACTTACCCATCACGCGAATCCTGGTGGATGGTGTGAATTCAAAAAGAGCGCCAATCGAAGATTTGTATTTAGCTAAAGGCTATAAAGCGAGGATTGTATTATCTACACACAGTGTAAGAGTACTGCTAAACAAGTTAAAGAATTCTGACGCCTTCTCATTCGGCAGTAGTTTTATGACAGAAAATGAAACGGAGTTAAGTTGTTATCCGCTGCCATTACTTCCGAAAGAAATGCGCCAACTACAGATCAATGGCGGCTACTTGCAATCCAAGCGAGGCTTCCCATTGAATCAACTCATTCACCAAACACTACAGCACTATTTTGATAAAGTCATTCAACCGGAAGTATAGTAACTCGCACAAAGTACGAGCTACTGGTTTGATTAACCGCTAGAGCTTCGGTGTACTGCCGAAGTTTTAGCTGGATACATGATAGTGTCTCGAATTTCGTATTTGTATTCGTAAGCAAAATCAGGGAATGGGAAGGCTTGATCTTCATGCCACCCTGCAACCACTTGAGCGGCTTTTTCCTTCTGCTCCAAAGCACCTTCATTGCGTTTATCCACCAGTTGGTACTGAGTGGAATGTGCAATAGTTGCACCTACTTGTTCGACATAGGCTAATGCAGCAAACAGAATATCCTCTTGCACAGCCATAAACTCTTCATGGTCACAACACTTGATATAAGCCATCATATTAATGTTGATTGAATACTCGCCAATCCCCATCAATCTGACTCGCACAGGATCTTCATCGATCATAGGGTGTTGCAACAGTAACCTACGTATATGGACAAGGAGCACACGTAACTGTTCCAACGTTGCCTCTGGACGCAACCTTAATAGATGATCCATTCTACGTTTGTCCCGTCGCTCAAGATTATCAATTTCCATATTAGCAAACTCTGAATTTGGTATAGTGATTAACGAACGTTCAAGTGTACGAATACGTGTGGAACGTAAACCGATACTTTCAATCGTTCCTAAGTTGTTATTGCCATAACGACAGAACTCTCCAATTTTAACGCCACCATCTGCGTACAGAGTGAGGCCATTTATCACGTTTTCTAGTACTGGCCTAATTGCTAACGCGACAGCCAAACCACCAACCCCTAAGCCAGTCAAAATAGGGGTTATTGAAAAACCCATAAATTCGATAACATAAATACCCAGAATAACAATGGTTAAGCCACCAAAAATACGTGCTAACACAGTAATCAATGATGAGTCTACATGCTTACCTTGATATTTATTGAATACATAAATATCAGCAAAGTAGTTAAATATGGCCATGATCAACCAAGAAACATAGAAAAACTGTGTCAATAAAAACAGCGTCGAAAAGAACTGATAAGTTGTACCTGTTATCCAGACCCCTTCATCTATCACCCTCCTAGCTAATAGCAAAAGTATCACCGTACAAACTAATGAAATAAGACGTCCTATACGCCACTTTCGCCCATAATTTTCCCAACGGGAGTTCCATCGAACACCTAATAAAAAACTTAACTTAACAAGAGCTGAACACAAGGTGAGCACCCCGGTTAACACTAACCATTGCCATAAAGGTAATGGACCATACAGTTTCTTGAAAGGAGGAGGTAATGATTGAATCAAGTCTTTGGAAAACAAAGGACCAGGAGTAAGCACAAATTCTTGATAATAATCAGTGCGGTTTTCGACTTGATAATCAACAGCAGCTACGGTTCTGTACCAACGAGGTAAACTCTGAACCGTTCCGGAACTAAATAGAAACTGCTCAACATTATCTCCCGACATTTGTTTGGATAATACGATGTCAGTATTGGCAAGACGCCAATGGATCAGGTCATCTTTACTCACTTGCAGCGCGTCTGGAGTTCTAGTGTGTATTTCGCTGTCTAAACGATCGATGATTTCTCTCAGTAAGAGAATCCTTTCCATTACAACCACTGTTCGACTACGGTTAGGCAGTAAAGAGAGATCCATGGTACGCATCACTTGTAAATATGCGTGTTGAGCTGCCGATAGGTGTAACTGTTCACTTCTCCAGTGATCTATTAGCACATCAGATGCGGTCATAAAGCTCGCCAATGTCTGGCTTGGGCTAGAAGTATCAGCAAGTTCGAGAGAGTCATTAGCCAATACATGAGAATTAACCCATGCCAAACACATAATAAGTACTAAACGGGGCACATTACTAAACACAGTTTTCACTACCTCTCGATAGGTTCCCATTTACCTGTGACCGTTGCTTACCTTTCTTTTCATCATATATTGGAGAGAGCCAAAGAGATGAAGAATCCCCATGCTCCCAGAGTGACTGATGCTGAGAGTAATGATGGTTAGCGCGCAATAATGTCAATACACATGTAAACAATGAAGAAAATAGATGAGTCATAACTGTCTCCTAAATAAAGAAGCCACGTCCCTGTGCATTAAAAACTAATTTATATGAGTGTTGAAGAATTGCCCGAGTTCTTTTAAGGCATCATCGGATTCTGGCATATCACTCAAAATGCCATTCATATAATCACCATGTGACTGGCCGTCATAAATATGAAGCTCTGATTCAATATCAACGCTACGCAACAAACGGTGCATGCGTACAGTATCGCTTAGCAATAAATCCCGTGTCCCGGAGACAAAAATCGTTGGCGGAAACTCTTCAATTTGAGCATAAATTGGCGATAACAGCGGTGAGTCTAGAGGCTCGCCTCCTGCATATAAGTCAAACGTACCTTGAATCAAACCCTCTCTCTGGCCAAGCGCATCAAGTCCTTTTAAAGTATGCCAGGAGTCTGAGGTCTCCTTTAGGTCGACCGCTGGCGTTCCAACAAACAGCGCACCAGGCATAGGTAAATCGAGCTCCTGTAGCTTAAGTGTCGTGGCAAGCGTTAAATTCCCGCCTGCTGATGAGCCAAACAACGCGGTAGATTCCGCTTTTTGAGTTTTAATCAGCTCTTCCCATACTGCTGCAACATCGTTAATAGCAGCAGGAAATGGATGCAGTGGCGGCTGGCGATAATCAACCGAAATCACTTGCGCCCCTAACCCGTTAGCCACCCATATAGCTTCTCGCAACGCAGACTCTCCTCCACCAAATACAAACGCTCCCCCATGAATATGTACTAGCCATTTATCTTTGTATTCGGGGGTAATGTTCTTCGGTGTAACAAAGAAAGTATCCACCCCCGCAAACTGCTTAGCTTCATATGTCACCTCTAAACGTTCGAGGGCTTCCTGCGCTATCTCCATACCTGGAGTATCAAATACTGCTTGCAGGGCGAGCCACTCTTTCGCTGTAGATGGAACCGGAAGTGGCGGAGTGACTTCCCGGTGTTCAATTATCTGAGCCAGTTCGGCGGAAATACCAGTAGGGGTTGGAATAATACGTTCTGTCAGTGTCATTTTAGCGAAGGCAGCCGAGCTTGATAAACCTAACAATAATGCAGGAACAACTGTGCGTAGTGGTTTTAATTTCATAATAACTCCAGAGGTGAATTTCAAAGCCGCGATTGGCTAACTGGGGTCATTATTGCTGTCGAAAAACATAGATACGATGAATTAGAGAAATTCAAATTTGCCAATTAAGAACCACCCATAATGCATTTCTCTAATTCATATCTTATGTCGTCACTCAATGAGATAACACCAGTGACAACAAGAGGAGGATGTATGAAATACTTACCCATAGGCATAATAGCCTTAACTTATTTAGTATTTTTCATAACTTTAGTTTCTAGACTCGCTCTCTAATCATTCGGCGATTCACTTAGTTTGAGTCGAACATTTGGATCAGAGGCAGCCTACTAACTACTGATGATTTGGTTAAAGGCTCGACAGGTGAAACACTCAATGCTCAATGCTCAATGCTCAATGCTCAATGCTCAATACTTCAAAGATCATTTGAGAAGTCGTTACCTATAATTCTCGGTTAGACAGCACAAGAAAAGGCTGAGCAGATCACTGACTCAGCCTTTTTGCTTTCAAGACCTCTAACCATTAATCGCCTTTCAACATATCTAAAAAGATCTGTCTGGATTCTGGCGTGTTGTCCCTGTGGGTTTCGTACTTTATATGTGCCTCTGCAACGGCAGATTGAGACAACTTGATGCTCCAAAGTGCTTGCAGTTGGTTCGGTACAATTGAATATCGAACATCGATAACA
The DNA here is from genome assembly GCF_003050085.1 of Vibrio sp. 10N.286.48.B8. Classification (NCBI taxonomy): domain Bacteria; kingdom Pseudomonadati; phylum Pseudomonadota; class Gammaproteobacteria; order Vibrionales; family Vibrionaceae; genus Vibrio; species Vibrio sp. 10N.286.48.B8. The sequence goes on from NZ_PIGD01000032.1 coordinate 14,694, forward strand.
CGCAGCTCATCCGTTGGATCCTGTGCAATATAACCATTCGAGAACCAACGGAAACGTTCAATGTCTTTGGCTTGTTGCGAATTAGGATCAAGCCAGGGGAAATCCTGACTCACATTCAGTTTAGCAATAGAGTCTCCAGGATAGGTTTTAACGGAGGTGCCGACTCGAACAGCATCTACGTAGTATCGAGATTCTGTTTCGTACACCACTTTCCACACTAAGATATTTGCAAAGCTCGGCTTGGCCTCCAACCGAATAGGTGCATGTTGGCGTTCTTGTGCTAATTGCCATCCTATCGCTTCTGCCCTATCCCTTTGTATCATGCCTAACGTCGGATAAATCAAAGCCCATAGAAACGCAATGCGAGCCAACCAAGGAGTTCGCTTCCATGTTGCAAACGCAAGCAATATTAAGATGGGCAGTGTATAGACAGGATCGATGATCGAAATGGTATTCCAAGCGTAACGTTCGTTGGTGAGCGGCCAGAACAGTTGAGTGCCATACGTAGTACAAGAATCGAGTAAAGCATGTGTGCCATAACCTAACGCGCAATACAGCCAACTCTGTTTAAACGAGAGACCACGCCTTTTTGCAATCAAAGGGTACAAAACCAGAGCGCAAATCAAGCTGCCAATAGGAATAAACAAAAGTGAATGGGTAAACTGTCGATGGAACTCCAATGCGAGTAAAGGATCACTCTCCGATCGAATAAACGCATCTAAATCTGGCGCCATTCCAGAGAGTAAACCTAAAACCCCAGCGACCACCAAATGTTGTTTTTTACTCGCCGATTGTGACAAAGAAGCGCCTAGCACGCCCTGCGTTAACGGATCCATAAATCACTCACTTTTAGCATTCCCTTGAATTGAACAAGTACATTTAGCTATAGCAGTGAATCCGGTTAAACAACAAGATTTTGTCAACATACTCATAGACATAATCGTATAAATGTAGACTTGCAAACAAAAAAGAGCAGCCTGATGACTGCTCCTATTAGGTTCTCATTCTCGTCTCTAATCAGAGTGATTGTGTCGTCTTACTCAGCAATAGCTCCCAATCAGATTGCTCAACCTGCCCTTTGCGTATATTCACCTTGTGGTAACCTTTTTCGGTTAGGGATTTCACTTCAATAAATGAATGACCAAACAAAGACTTTTTAACCACTAGGTTCGCCTTAATACCATGCAAATACACGTTTCCATCGTCTAAAGACAAATGACTTTTCGTGAGCCTTGAGGCAATCATGTAAACCACAGTCATGAGGGTAATTGAGGTGATGAAAGGAAAAAGCTGCAATTCAGTTTGATAAAAGAAACTGATCATCAGAGATACGATCGTGTAGGTTACCGTCATTGATAAAACAACGTTCCATTGCGGCCCATTACTTTTAAATGAGATTTCCCGTGCCATCATAAACTCCTTTGGGTAAGTACTTGAGCATATTTGAGATATTTATAAAACGGGACAAGTTTATTATGAGCAGTGATGCATTAAAAGGGCTGAATGACACTATTGAAGCACTCAGATCGCAATTAGACATTTACGTGATGTTTCACACATAAATATCTAATTAATCAGTCAACCGAATAGATCACGATCCGTCTGAAATTAACGAGCCACCATGCTTGCCGCGATAACAACCAACAGTACTGAGAAGATCTTCTTGATGGTTGGAACGGGTAAATGGTTTGTCGCTTTTGCGCCTAAAGGAGCCGTGAACCAAGACGTACACACGATACCCAATAACGCAGGCAGATAAACAAAGCCTGCAAAGCCATCAGTTAGAGCAAAGTGGCTACTGCCCGAGGTTATGTAACCGATAGAGCCGAATAGCGCGATAACAATGCCACACGCAGACGCACAGCCAATCGCCTTTTTCATATCGACCGAAAAGAACGTGAGCAAAGGAACGAGTAACGCGCCGCCACCAATCCCGATCATTGCCGACAAACCGCCAGTAATGGTTGTCAGAACCGTTAATACACCTTTATTCGGTAGCTTTCGCTCTTTAGGCGCGTCATTTTTGCTGCTTAAGAACATCTTAATCGCGATAAGAACCACGCTCACAGCAAACACAATACGAACGACTTTTTCTGGTAAAAGAGCCGCCATAAAGCCACTAACCAATGCACCCAGAGCAACACCCAACATGATCCAAGGCGCCAAATCCCAAGGCACATTTCCATTCTTGTGGTGAGCGAGTGCAGAAGAAGTGGAAGTGAACAGTATCGATGCCAACGAGGTAGCGATCGCAGCGACAACAACTTGGTCAGACGGTAGAACTTCTAAATACAGTAAAATGCTGCTTAACACAGGAACAATGATCAGCCCTCCGCCAATACCTAACAACCCGGCTAGAAACCCAACACCACTGCCTAGTAACGCACAGTAGAAAATCAACAACAGCAATTCACTCATTTCATCCATCTCTTAATTAAATTAATTATCTTAAATAACACACTATTAATGTGGTTATATTTCCATCAAGCTAATTAATATAACTGACACCGACTTGAATATTCAAACATATAGATCATGAATATTCCTCATGATGAATGTGAAGTAATACCATTGTTAATGGTCAACCTATCCACGTATAAAAACCTTAAGCAAATAAATTTATACGACACTTTTAGTGAAGACAGCCTCGATTCTTAATCCGGTCACACGCAAAAATAAAGCATTTAAATATTAAAGACCGAGAGAATCAGACAACGAATTGGGATACCAGATCAACATGAATAATGAATTTAACTTTACGATTAAGAGCATTAGCCTCGACGAAAACTACCAGCCTGCAGACAGCACGCGTATCACAACCAACTTTGCTAACTTGGCTCGCGGCGACAGTCGTCAAGCGAACTTACGTAATGCACTACAGATGATTGACAACAGTTTCAATGCTTTAGCACACTGGGACAACCCGAAGGGCGACCGCTACTCTGTAGAGCTTGAAATCATTTCTGTTGATATGGACATTGAAAGCAACGGCGAAGCATTCCCTTCAATTGAAGTACTGAAAACCAACATTCTGGACCACAAAACGAATGAGCGCATTGAAGGTATTATCGGAAATAACTTCTCGTCTTATGTTCGTGATTATGACTTCAGTGTATTACTATTAGATCATAATAAAGACCAAGATAAATTCAGTATTCCAGCCGATTTTGGTGATTTACACGGCAAGCTGTTTAAATATTTCGTTAACTCTCAAGCGTACAAAAAGAACTTTAAGAAACCACCTGTTATTTGTTTGAGTGTTTCAGATAATAAAACTTATTACCGTACTGAAAACCAACACCCTGTATTAGGCTTCGAATACCAACCTAACGAGTCTTCTTTAACTGAACAATATTTCAAGAAGATGGGCTTACAGGTTCGTTATTTCATGCCGCCGAACAGTGTTGCCCCTCTGGCTTTCTATTTCTTTGGTGATCTACTGAACGATTACTCTAATCTAGAGCTTATCAGCACCATCAGTACCATGGGTACTTTCCAGAAGATCTACCGCCCTGAGATCTACAACGCGAACGCGGTTGCGGGTAACTGCTACCAACCAAACTTGAAAAACTTGGATCACTCACTGACCCAAATCGTGTATGACCGAGAAGAACGAAGCAAACTAGCTGTTGAACAAGGTAAGTTCGCAGAAGAAAACTTCATTAAGCCATATCAGTCGGTACTAGAAAACTGGTCTGCCAACTACGCGCTGTAATCGTTCTATTTTACGCGTATTAGGAAACATACGATCCACTTTGGGAATCTAAGGACAGGCAGAATTATCATGAAAACACTATTACCGACTTCAACAGCAGGCAGCTTGCCGAAACCGTCTTGGCTAGCACAACCAGAAACACTTTGGTCTCCATGGAAACTGGAAGGCGACGAATTAACGGATGGCAAGCAAGATGCGCTGCGCGTGTCTCTGCATGAGCAACAGCAAGCCGGCATCGATATCGTGAGTGATGGCGAACAAACCCGCCAACACTTTGTGACCACCTTCATTGAACACCTGAATGGTGTCGATTTCGAGAAGCGTGAGACCGTTAAAATCCGCGACCGCTACGATGCAAGTGTACCGACGGTTGTTGGCCCAGTTTCTCGTCAGAAATCAGTGTTTGTTGAAGATGCAAAGTTCTTACGCCAGCAAACCGACCAACCGATCAAATGGGCTCTACCGGGTCCTATGACCATGATTGATACACTTTACGATGCACATTACCAAAGCCGTGAAAAACTGGCGTGGGAATTTGCAAAGATCCTCAACGAAGAAGCCAAAGAACTTGAAGCTGCAGGCGTTGATATTATTCAGTTCGATGAACCTGCATTTAACGTGTTCTTTGATGAAGTGAATGATTGGGGTATCGCTTGTTTAGAAAGGGCCATTGAAGGGCTTAAATGCGAAACCGCAGTACACATTTGCTATGGCTACGGCATCAAAGCAAACACAGATTGGAAGAAGACATTAGGCACTGAGTGGCGCCAATATGAAGAAGTCTTCCCTAAGCTGCAGCAATCAAATATCGATATCATCTCGTTAGAGTGCCACAACTCTCATGTGCCACTTGAACTGCTTGAACTTGTTCGCGGTAAGAAAGTAATGGTTGGTGCGATCGATGTGGCAACCGATTCGATTGAAACACCAGAAGAAGTGGCTAGCACTCTGAGAGAAACACTTAAGTATGTTGATGCAGACAAGCTCTACCCTTGCACCAACTGCGGTATGGCTCCCCTACCTCGCGACATTGCCTCAGCTAAGCTGAATGCACTCAGCGCTGGCGCAGAGATCGTTCGTAAAGAGCTTTCAGCGTAACGGCTGATCTGAATAGAAAAGCTAAATCTTGAAGCCTAAGTATCGAATGATGCTTAGGCTTTTCTCGTATTAAGTGAAGCGTGTTAATCACAGCTCTCGCTTACCAAGTTTTATCCAAGTCTTGAGCATACAAAGAGATCGCTCGTTGGTACTCTTTGATCGGCTCGCTATTGGTCGTAGAAACCAACAATTCAAGCAACAGAGACGTTGCCTCTTTATGGCGACCCAAATTATACAAACACATCGCGTAGAAAGGCTGAACTTCAAGGGAATCAGGGTACTCTGCCATCGTCTGTTCGAAATAGCTTAAAGCCTCTGCATAAAGGCCTAGGCTTCGATAAGTACTCGCCAACCCGAAAAGCGCATCAAAACGCTCTACTGAAGACAGTACGCCAGACAGAGACAATACATAGTGCTCAATCGCCTGTTGTTCTTTGCCTTGATTGTCGTAAGACCAAGCTATCTGCAAGTGCGCTTTCGCAACATAATTTTCATCATCGAGTAGTGTCGCCAGCAAATCTCGTGACTCTTGATACTTGGCCTCTTTGCGCAATTCGATGGCTTGTTTGATAATGGTGTCCATAACTCTCCCTAACGCTTAATCGCTGTGCTATGCGTTCATTTCCTCGAACATCTGCTTATAAGATTGAGTTTGTAGTGCTGATTGAGTCAGCCCAAACCGACTGGCTAATAACTCCAACTCATCTTTATAAACCGATAACTTAGACTCATCATCCGTCATGATAGCGAACTCTGCAAAATCACCGATACCCTTTAGTGAGTCGACAGTAATATGAAATTCGCCCACGAAGTAGATACTGCGTGTCTTCTGCGCTTTTAGAATCACTTCGTAACCCAAGTTCTCAAGCATACTCTTGGCATTCGACGCATCGGTGATATTTGTCGCTTCGCACCGGTCAGACTCTGGGCCTTTTACAATCCATAGCTTAATGCCCGATGGCTCCATAGTCCGAATGCACAAACTTTTGTTTTGAGCTTGTAAGCTTCTGTCTGGGCTATCGAAATACCAATCGCACTCAAGATTATCTTGGAGCATCACTTCATGGGGAATAAGACTCAAAGTTTTCAAGAGTTCTGATTTAGAATCGAGGCGATACTTAAGCTCTACTTCGTATTTACCTTGGAAATGGTCGTTAGTCATATACTAGCTCGGTGCAAAAAAGGCGATACTAGCACACCAACCAAATCCGAAATACAAACTGACGCACAACACAAACTAAAGCCGTGAAACTATGTTCGACACGCTAACATACGGGTCCATTCTTCTTTGTTCATTGCGCCTTTAGAAAGGTAAATATTGTGTTTCTGCATTGCACCTTTCGTGTATGAAAGTTTGATGAAAGAGCCAATTTCAAACGGAAGAAAGCTGCGCTGTAAAGTCACATCACAAGCAACTCCATTTAAACGTACATGACCGTTCGTGATTTCAAATGAGCTATCGCGAAGCTTCCACCACAACATTAGAATTTTTATTAGTGGAGGAACACAAATTATCAGCCCTATGGTTAGTAGCGATGAACGATCACCGTCTGATATCCAATAGACAAGACCTAGTGCAATAATAAACAGTAACTCTGAAAATAAGTATTTAATAAAATTTAATTAGATACGACTGTCCATGATTTCTCTCGGTAATACAGCATGATGAAGATGTGAACATCTTAGTTGTTCAACGAAAACTAACGTGATAGTAGATCACCAGTTACTTAGCACTATGCTCCTTTATGAAAGGAGTGATTCTTTCAAGTAATTGTTGTTGCTTATCTTGAGCTTCTGTCATGCCAATTTGCGCTCCAAGCTTTGCTAACTCTGGCGATTTTTGTATCAGCTTTTTCCCAATTGGCGTGTCGTAAAACTCTATTATTTGGTTCATTTCCGTAACGGTAAATTGATTAGAATAGAGCTTTGCAATTTCGACACGCATTTTTACTCTATCAATATCATTTTCAAACCAATCTTTATAAAGATCTTTTAGTTGGTCAGTTTCTTGAGAATTAAGCTCAAGCTTACCCGCTATCTGATTAACGATTGGCAACATTGCGTCGAAACCACCTAACATTTGTTTATCAACGTCCATCGCCGTCAACAATTTTTGTGCAGTTTCAAACTCAACGGAAGTATTAGCTTGTGCAAATGTACAAATGAAAACTGACAGGACTAGACTAAACCCTTTAAACATGCTGATTCCTTTTATTTGATAGAATGCTATGGCGTATAACGGTTATTAAGCAGACGGCGTCTGATTTCTCATCCTAAGCTTTCTGCTCCGCTCTTAAGTCACTAATATTACCTGACTTACTTTATAAATAACAAGAGGTTATATAACTTTCACCTTAATTCATTGGAGGTATACAACATTACGCAAACTTTCGCAGGTTTATTAACAAACAACTCAGTTTCGTTTTGATTGATAGATGCTAAAAATCCTGAAAACTGATAGAAATAACAATATTAAAAATCCAAAAATATCATTACTGATATATTTTTAATTAAATAAAATCAGTACATAAAATTCAAACAGCAATGACTTTAATAACGAATATACTCTCATGCGTTTACGATAAACAATAATATTTAATCTCTCAAAAACTTGTCATAACACATGATATTAGAGTGCTGCATATGTATCTTGTTCGGCTAACCCATCAACGTAGACCAACTTTAATTGAGAACGGTAAAAGGCAGAGTTCCCTAACGTAATAACCTTCTGCAAATGCGTATCGAAAGTGCCAAATGTTGGATGTCATGAAAATTGTCCTTTATTCGTCAACGCCAAGATTGTCGCCCAGCTTTTCTATAAACCAACTCCCTTGGCACGGGCCATTGGTTAAGTGCCACCGACCATCAAATCGCTTGCTGCTGCCAGTTGCTGAAAAGCGATAATCCCACTGGCGATGTTTGGCATATAACCGTAAGTCGCCGCTTTCTGTCACCCAACCTTCTAATGGTGTTCCGTTGTAGGTGAGCCTTAGCGTGGCTTTACCCTCACGAATGGTTCCGGTGATGGTTGTCCGTTCACACATATTATTGCCAGTGGTGTTAATACGGCGGCCTAGCCACTCACCGTCGAAATCAGTAGAAGTCACAAATTGGGGACTATCAGGAAGTTTAGGAAACGACTCAGAATTACTGGACCCGAACCACTGGAGCTCACGACCAACAAGGAAGAAGACAACAAAACCGATTGATATCGCTATCACAAATCCCTTTTTCATTAGCCTCTTCCTAATCCGCTGACCTTAAGAAAAGAACCCTAACATAATGAAAAGTAATAACTTACTATCAATTTAATTAATTTTGATATATTCCACAAATTGCATTCAAATGTTGAATATAGAGAAAGCGGCATCGTACGAAGTTCTGCTGCATGTTCAGGGAATCGTTCGTGAAGAAGACACAATGCATCCGTTGGTCTTGGTCTTGGTCTTGGTCTGGCGTAGCGTATGAGTTTTAGACTTAAGCCAGCAACCAGTGTGTTAATCACTGAGAACTAAAACCTGAACGACTAAAAGAGATAGGTAATATAGGCACCGAAAGGTTACATCTTTCAAAGAAAAGATCCTTCAGAAAGCGTCCTTCGGTGCATATAATTTCAAGCGACTAACATAGTGACTAACGCAAGAAACTAACGTAAATGGCTAACACAAGAGCCTAACGTAAGCGTCTCAACACAACCTGCTGGTCAAGCTCATTCTGATAGTCCGTGTAATCAAGCCCTTGATCAAATATGTACTCAGTGACAAGAGTACGAATACACTCAACTAATGTGCTTGCTTGCCAAGGCTTTTCAAAGTAACGGTCGATGCCTGCTGCATTAATCGCATTGATGGTATCAGTATGAGTGGCTTGCCCCGTAAGAAGAACTTTCTTTGTATTCGCAAAGCGGCTGTCATGGAACACTTCAGTGAGTAACTCCACACCCGTTTTCCCTGGCATCACATGATCAGACACGATGACGGTAATGTGTTCGCCTTCTGCGTCAAGTTCATCAATGAGATCAAGCACTTCTTGCGCTGATTCACAATCTTCAATATTCAGCCAACTCGCCAGCGGCTCTAAATCTTGTACCACTGCGCTCAGTACTTCTCTCTGGTCATCGACACAGATTAAATTAAGCTTCTCCATGTTCACCCTCTATTGGTAACTTGATTCTAAATACCGTTTTAGAAGCATCACTTTTCACAATAATACTTCCGCCATAACCCGCCACAATCCGCTTAACGATTGATAAACCCAAGCCCAATCCAAACGATAAACCACCTTTTTTAGTGGTGAAGTTGGGCTGAAATACCTTTCTACGAGTCACCTCGTCTATCTCAGGGCCGTTATTCGCGATCGTAACTAATATTCTTTTCTTACTTAATCTGGTTTGAATTTCTATTGCAGCATCGTCTGACTTCGACATTGCATCACAAGCATTCTTTACAATGTTGACCCAAATCTGAACGAGCTCTGTTTTCGATCCTTTAAAAGACGGTAAATCCGCAGGGCTCAATCGCACAGACACTCTACGTAACTCACTTTGTAACAACGATAAGGCATGGTTAATGGAGTCATTAATATCAACCGCTTCTTCGGTGTCAATATCAACTCTGCCAAGTTGTTTAACCGATTTTACGATGCCAACAGTGTGTCTAGATGCCAAACGTAAATCATGTAAATCACAGCCCATCTGCCAAAAGCGAATCGCTTCTTCTGGGTTTTTCAGCCAATGTTTTGAAATAACGTCTGTTGCAGATAAAGCGTCAATTGGAATCGCCTTTGCAAGAGAGCGAGCAATGTTTTTGTCTAAACCATATTTTCTTTCAAATTGTCGCCCACGTGTTCGTGCTTCTGACGACGACGTTTTCTGACCATGCATTAACCCAAAATCGAAAAATTGACTGGCTTCTGGATGCACTTCTTCAAGCAGATCCATGATCACCGTTTCAAGTCGACCAGATTTACTATTTACTACACCAATAGCGTTGTTAAGCTCATGGGCAATCCCTGCAGCTAATTGACCCAAGGTCGTCATTTGCTCAGCAGTATGTAACTTCTCTAGCGCTTTTTGTTTCGCAATCGCTTCCTGTGTTGCGCGGCGTTGACGACGCGACAACTCATTGACAATCACAGGTGTGAACTGTGCGGTAAGAGGACCAAATTTACGTTCATCTTCTGCAGGCGTGTCTTTATCGATCCACGCTAATTCCACATCGGTTTTAGCAACAACCGTTGAAGATGCTGTCCAATTACCTGAAAAGAAGCTATGAACGCCTATAAAAGCCCCACTACCCGCGCTAAATACTCGCACTTGCGGTGTATTCTCTTCGGTATAAAACCCTTCCAGTTCTCCACTCAACACATAATATAAACGAGTGTTTAACGCTGATTGTTCAATAATGGTGTTACCGGCACAGCACGTCACCCGACGTTCTGCGTGGTTAAAATAGCGATCGATCAGTGCTTCTAACTTTTGTTGATACACGTATCGTTATCCTATGTGACCAATTGAATGTAGCAGCCACACCATAACAAAGCTCAATAGCACACCAACCACACCCAAAATAATACCGATTCTGGCCATTTGATTACTTTGCACATGACCAGTGGCATGAGCCAACGCATTCGGTGGCGTACTGATTGGCAACGACATACCTAATGAAGCGGCAAAAGTCACAACCAGAATTAACGTTAACTCTCCGCCTAGTGGCGTGAGTGACGCCATAGACGAACCTAATGCAGCCATAATTGGCATTAACAAGTTAGCCGTTGCGGTATGAGACATAAAGTTTGCCATTACCAAGCACAAGAACGCCGCTCCGAACAACACCACATAGGGTGAGTAAGCATCAAACGGAATACTGTGTACCACCAGCTTTGCTAAGCCAGTTTTATCGAGCGCTAAACCAAGCGCAATACCACCTGATACAAGCCACAATACGTCCCAAGAAATTTTCTTCAGGTCTTCTTTATTGATGATCCCAGTAAGAGAGAACACAGCAACAGGAATCAGAGCGACGGTATAAGAGTTCATACCATGGCTTGAACCCATTAACCAAAGAATGATGGTGAGCGCAAAAGTGACGTATACCGCAATGGCTTTGGGTGTTTTAAGGAATTTACCTTTAATACTTAGTTCGATTTTCTTTTGGTCAGCTTTGTACATAAAGCCGATTAAAAACCACGCTAACGCCATCATAATAACGACAAACGGCACACCAAATGCCATCCATTCGCCGAACGTAATGAGGTTATCACCAACTAAATATTTAAGTGCGATAGCGTTCGGAGGGGTGCCGATCGGGGTACCAATGCCACCGATGTTAGCGGCAACAGGGATACAAAGCGCAAACGCTACACGACCGGGGTCTTTCGGACCAAACACAGCCAGTACCGGCGTTAAAATAGATAGCATCATTGCCGTTGTTGCCGTGTTAGACATAAACATCGAAAAGATACCAGTGATCAACATTAAGCCGAGCATCACAAACTTTGGGTCTTGTCCAAATGGCTTCAATAACACGCGAGCTAAATTTACGTCTAATCGATACTTAGTGGCGGCCATCGCTAAGAAAAAACCGCCCAAAAACAGCATGATGATTGGGCTGGCGAATGTCGCCATAATATCGCTGTATTTTAACAACTCACCAAAATGTTCCTGCCCATGCTCAAACCTTAAAAAGATCAGCCCTTTATCCGACAACATCAACAATTGCAGAACGATAATAACAACAGACGTCGCGTAGATCGGGATGGGCTCGAACACCCAGCACAATGCCGCTAATAGAAAGATCGCGATAACGCGTTGTTGAATAATCGTAAGGCCTTCAAATGGAAACGCTGATAGCGGCATTACGAGGATAATGAAAGGAATTAAAATAGGGATAATGTATTTAATATAGGGGCGCATAGCACAAAAACTCTTCCTGAGATAACAACTACTTAGAAATTAGATTTAAAGTTCTAATTTAGATCCGACAACGAATTATCGACCTCTTATCACTATCTCACTATCGGCTAGATCAATGATTACGTAATCGCGATATCCCCTTTTTCGATTCTGTGCGCTACCTCTACGTTTGTATGTCATTTACTGTTGCAATTAAATTCAGGAGAGAGGTTTCTAGTCATGATCCGTTCCAGTTATTCTAGGTACTGTCAGAACAGATCAATCACTTAAAGCCATGTCCATAAGTTGAGGACCACTTCTGATAAAAGCACTGAACAAGCTTTTAAAGGATGAAGTAATGGATAAGGCACTGCTATAAAGTGCCTTTTCCAGTAATTGGTCGCTTGTCATGTTTCCTCCGTGAAACTAACGTTTGGTGAGAGAATCGAAACAGCTCAACACCGAACGTCCAAATACACATCATATGCTTATCGTAATGCACGGAAAAATGCCATGCATTACGATTCAACCTAAAGCACTTTATCTAAGTAGCTTATTTGCTCAGGTTGTTCGGAAATACGTTCGTTTTTACTTCCGTAGCAAACTCATTTGCTGCGTCAAAGATAGTTTGGCTGCAATGGGCGTACTGTTTTGAAAATGGAGGCCATCGGTTACCAAGTCCAAGTGCATCATTGATCACTAATACTTGACCATCACAATCGGCTCCCGCACCAATCCCAATTGTAGGAATGCTTATCTCTTGAGTAATCGATTCACCAAGTGAAGAAGGAATGTGCTCAAGCACCAACATAAACGCACCCGCTTCTTGAATCGCTTTTGCTTCTTCGCTTACGGTTTGAGCATCTTCAGCAGATTGCCCTACTTTCTTGAAGTTTGTTGCCGTTTGCGGAGTTAACCCCGTGTGACCAACAACTGGGATATTGTTTGCGACAAGGTGAGCAATAACATCGAGTTTTGCACCTTCCAGTTTTATGCTGTCAGCACCAGCCTGCATCAGCCTTTTAGCATTAACTAACGCTACTTCAGGAGAACGATCGGTTAAGTATGGGAGGTCACCAATAATATGAGTATTTGGAGCACCGCGACGCACTGCCCCGACATGATATTCCATGTGCTCAATGGTCACATCTCGCGTACTGCTAAAGCCCATTTCAACCATACCGACAGTATCACCAACGAGAATAATAGGTATCCCGGCAGATTCGATACTTGCAGCCACAGGGAATGTATAAGCGGTCAACATCGGAATACGTTGTTTCCCTTTCATTTCCATAAAAGAACTTGGAGTGTGTTTCATGTTCTTGCTCTCATAAAATCATGCGTTATTAAAGCACTGATACTATTAGTTTTAATTGAGCTATGGAAGTGAAAATATGGTGTTGACTAAACGCCCACAAATTGTATTCAATTCAACAAATGCGTTGAGTTAATGGACGTTGAACCTAGGGAAAGGGATTGTTACGATTAACTATGAATGCCATAGACATAATGACCCCCACGAAAGGTGCTAGCCTCCAATATCGTGGGTTAGCTTTAAGCCAGAGCCATAATTAGTGCGTCAAACAACTAAATTTGGAGGCTAGCATGAGTAAAGATAGCATAATTTTCATTGGCTTAGATACGCATAAGTCATTTATTCAAGTCGCTGTTTTACAAGAACATCGAGGGGCAAACCCACAACACCTTGGCCGTATTAAATCTAACAAGTCCGCGCTTATTAAATTGGCCAGACAACTGCAATCCAAGTATCCAAAAGCCACTCTGCACTTTGTCTATGAAGCAGGACCATGTGGTTACTGGACTTATCGCCTGATTACGAGCCTTGGACACTGCTGCTATGTCGTCGCTCCATCACTTATACCTAAGAAGCCAGGCGATAGAATTAAAACTGACAAACGAGACGCAGCAAAGCTCGCCAAGCTGTTAAAAGCCGAAGAGCTTACACCCATCTATGTACCAGAAGCCGAAGATGAAGCTATTCGAGATCTCTCGCGTGCCAGAGAAACGGCAATGAAAGATCTCAAAGACGCAAAGTTCCAACTCAAAGGCTTTCTTCTTCGCAATAATATCCAAGCGAC
>NZ_PIGD01000033.1:0-22680 GCF_003050085.1 Vibrio sp. 10N.286.48.B8
TCCAGGCTTAGGACGACTGGAAATTACCGTTTCTGACAACGGCGATTCTCGTGAACTGAACATATCAGCTTGGTGGCACCCAAAAGGCTTTCTAGGTCTACTCTATTGGTTCGCAATGATGCCTGCTCACCTGTTTATCTTTAAAGGCATGGTGAAGGCGATTGAGAAGCAGGCTAAAGAGCAGATACGAGATTCGAGTGGCGAGATGCGAAAAGATTAAAAGCAGATACGGGATTCGAGTAGCGGGATGCCAAAAGACTAAAAGCAGATACGGGATTCGAGTGTCGAGATGAGAAAAGACTAAAAGCAGATTCGGGATTCGAGTGGCGGGATGCCAAAAGACTTAACAGAAAATTTGCGACACGCGCTATGAGAGGCAAAAAAAAGAGCGGATAATTCCGCTCTTCGTATCTCTCATCTCGTATCCCGAATCCGCTACTAGCCAATAACGCTAATCGGGATCTCAGCCAGTTGGTTGCCTTGGTTAGCAGGGTAAACGATGTATTCACCGTGATACTTCACTGCAGACTTATAGTCCGTCACTTTGTGAAGCATGAAGCCTGCTTCCATCGCTGCTTGAATAAACTCAGCGTGGTTGCCACGAACAAACCAGTTCATTGGCTTAACCATTAACTCACCATCGAAAGAGTCGTCACACTGTTTGCCACACAAGGCAAAAGAGTGCTCACCATCGGTGAAGAACTGAATCTTGCCGCCAGTCGTTAGCTCGTCTTCACTCGATACGCTCCAACCCATCTCGTACATTTTGTCCATGAACGCTTCAACATCACTGTCTTTTAGCGCTTTAGGCTCTTCGCCTTCAGGGAAAAAACGTCCGTAGAACGCAGAAATACGTTTAAAGGTAAAAGTTAAATCAGAGTTGTTGCCTTTTGAGCGACCCTGCTTCTGCCAACGAACTAAGTCAGGCACAATCACGCGATCATACGCTTGAGATTTAATCGCTTTTGTTACCCAGCGAACAAGGTAAAGATTGTTCGCGATAGGTGCGTCAATGGCTTTGCCAGACTTATGTAGAGCATATAGCTCGCCTAACGCATCGTTCACTAACTTCTGAATTTCAATATAGTATTTTGACATTATGCCTTCTTTCCTAATGTCCAATATAGTAATGCTGACAGTACTGCACACGCAGCCATTACCATAGCCATAGACCCTGCACTGTCACTTGGTAGCATCGCAACGATCGCACCAACGACAGAACCAGTACCAAATCTTAATGTTCCTGCAAGCGATGAAGCCGTTCCTGCCATGTTCGGATAACCACTCAACAGCAGCCCCATAGAATTACTGCCAATAGTAGAAATGGTCCCAATAAATAGCATCACAAACGGCACAATTCCCCAAAGCCCGAGATCCAATGCCCAACCGACAAGTAAACCTACGCCAGCCAGTAATTGGATGACCAGCGCTGCCCTCAACATTGTATGAGAACCGACCTTCTTAACGATTCGACCATTGATTGTCGTCATCAGAATCATCGCAACAATGTTCAGACCAAATAGGTAACCAAACAGGTCAGGACGTACGCCATAGACATCAATGTAGACAAAAGAGCCTGCTGTTAAGAATGCGAACATCCCAGAGAACGAGAACGCACCAGAGAAAATCAGCCCCATAGCGGTCGGGTTTCTACATAAACGAGCGTAATTACGAATCGTGGTTTTAAAGCGCAATGGTTGACGATTGTCGGCAGGCAGTGTCTCAGGAATTTTGACTATCACCGCGAGAATCACAATCACTGCAAAAATCGCCAATACCCAAAAAATTGAACGCCAACCGAACCACAACGCTAAATAACCACCAATCATAGGCGCGATAAGCGGTGCAACCGTCATTACTAAGGTAACGAACGACATGGTTCTTGCGAAATCTTCACGGTCAAACATGTCACGTACAACGGCTTGAATTATTACCGCTGCCGCTGCACCTGCGAAGCCTTGAGCGGTACGAACTAGTGTTAGTGCTTCAATACCATGAGTAGTGGCACTCACAACAGACGCGATCGCAAAGAAGAATACACCAATCAATAGGACAGGCTTGCGACCATAACTGTCGGCTAACGGACCATGTAACAACTGACCGAGTGCAAAACCTGCGGTATACGCTGTAAGTGTGATCTGCACTTCACCCGCTGTCACGCCAAGATCTTTGGCGATCGTTGGCATAGCGGGCAGGTACATATCAATGGCGAGTGGTGTCAGTGCACCAATCGCACCCAGAACCAAAAATAGCATCCAACCTAACTGAGGAGTTTGTGGTTGTGAGCTTGGTGTCTGTTGGGTAGATGTTTGCATAACTCTCCGACTAAGTACTAGGTTCTATGTGAGCACGAGCATCCACACAGTGATACACGAATACGCACAGTGATACACAAACATGCGTACAGCAATAATGGCTGAAACTGTCCTAGTACCAGTCAAAATAATCAGCCGACGCTATCCTTGGTCGGCTACATCTTCGATAGAAAGGGTTACTTCCAGATCGAGTCGACTTCTTCTTGTGTTAGGTAACGGTATTCACCTAACTCTAAAGATTCGTCCATCTCAATTTCGCCAATACGTTCACGGTGCAGTGCTTCTACTTTGTTACCAAGTGCTGCAAACATACGTTTAACTTGGTGGTATTTGCCTTCGTGAATCGTTAGCAGCACTTCACGCTCTGCACGAACTTCTAGGTGTGCAGGAAGTGTTAGGCCATCTTCGCTCTTAAGCTGGATGCCCTCTTTGAATTTCTCAACGTAATCGCCTTCAACAGGTTCAACCAACCACACACGGTACGTCTTCTCGCACTTGTGCTTTGGCGAAGTGATACGGTGAGACCACTTACCATCGTCGGTAATCAACACAAGACCTGTTGTATCAATATCTAAACGGCCAGCAAAGTGCAGCTTGTCCATTTTGATTTCATCGAGTAGTTCAAACGCGATACGATTTGCGCCATCTTCATGCGAGCAAACAAAGCCTTCTGGCTTATAAAGCATGATGTAACGTGGGCCATGAACATTCAATTCATTGCCTTGCCATTCCACGACACACTCTTCAGTTACCTTGAGTGAACCGCTTTTTTGAATGACATCATTTACTGTCACTGCCTTGGATTTTAATAAGTGTGTTGCTTCTCTTCGAGTGACGCCTAATGCATCGCACAGAAATTTATCTAAACGCATGAATACCTCAACTAATCTAAGTCGGGTATTATAGTCACCTTTGCTCAATTAGTTGAGCTATTTCACACTATTTGTTTTCCTTCTTACAAGACGCGATATGTATACACTCCGCCCGTACCAAGCTGATTCTGTAAAATCAGTGATTCATTACTTCAGAAAACACCAAACTCCGGCTGTGCTCGTGCTTCCGACTGGTGCAGGAAAAAGCCTTGTAATTGCAGAGTTGGCAAGGCTTGCGAAAGGTCGAGTGTTGGTACTTGCTCACGTAAAAGAGTTGGTTGAACAGAACCATGAAAAGTATGAAGGCTACGGGCTGAAGGGCTCGATTTTCTCTGCTGGTTTAGGCCGTAAAGAGACAGACCAACAAGTGGTCTTCGCATCCGTTCAATCTGTGGTTCGAAATCTCGATTCATTCTCTAACCAATTTTCACTGTTGGTGATCGATGAATGTCACCGTGTTCCCGATGAAAAGACCAGTAGCTATCAAAAAGTCATCACTCACTTGCGCGAGAATAATTCGGGTATCAAGGTGCTTGGCCTAACCGCGACCCCTTATCGTCTTGGTATGGGTTGGCTTTACCAGTATCACACCCGCGGCCAAGTACGATCTGAAGAACCCAGGTTTTTCAGAGATTGTATTTTCGAACTGCCGATTCGTTACCTACTCGACGAAGGTTTCTTAACTCCTGCGCGCATGATAGATGCGCCCGTATTGAGCTACGACTTTTCACAGTTAAAGCCAGCGAGCACTGGTCGCTACAAAGAAGCAGAGCTTGATATGGTGATCGAGCAGTCGAAACGCGCGACCCCGCAGATTGTCGACCAGATAATTGAACTGGCCCAAGACAAGCTAGGCATCATGGTATTTGCCGCCACCGTTCGACACGCGCAAGAGATTCTCGGCTTATTACCCGAAGGTGAAGCATCGATTGTGATTGGCGATACGCCAACACTCGAACGTGACCAAATCATCAATGATTTCAAAGAACGTAAAATCAAATTCTTGGTCAACGTATCGGTATTAACCACAGGCTTTGATGCGCCACATGTCGATTTAATCGCAATTTTACGCCCTACCGAATCCATCAGTTTGTATCAACAAATCGTCGGCCGTGGCTTACGCCTATCCCCAGGTAAGAAAGAGTGTCTGGTGCTCGACTATGCGGGTAATAGTTACGACCTTTACCAACCTGAGGTCGGCGATCCAAAACCAGATTCAGACAGTGAAATCATCACCATCCCTTGCCCGGCGTGCGGCTTCAATAATAACTTTTGGGGCAAACTAGACAGCAATGGCTTCTTGCTTGAGCACTTTGGTCGTAAATGCCAAGGCTACTTTACCGATGAAGACACGGGCGAACGCGAACACTGTAACTATCGTTTCCGAGCGAAATACTGCGGTGAATGCGGCGCTG
The DNA here is from genome assembly GCF_003050085.1 of Vibrio sp. 10N.286.48.B8. Taxonomy (NCBI): domain Bacteria; kingdom Pseudomonadati; phylum Pseudomonadota; class Gammaproteobacteria; order Vibrionales; family Vibrionaceae; genus Vibrio; species Vibrio sp. 10N.286.48.B8. The sequence continues at coordinate 4,603 of NZ_PIGD01000033.1, forward strand.
ACAACGACATTGCCGCACGCATTTGTCATGAGTGTGATGCAACTTTAGTCGACCCAGACAAAAAGCTTAAGGAAGCGTTAAACCTAAAAGATGCGTTGGTGTTTGAGTGTTTAGAAATGGACTTGAACGTACTTAAGGACGACAAAGGTAAATCACAACTTAAAGTCACCTATCGCGGTGAAAACCAAGCGCAAGTGCATGAGTTTTGGTCATTAACCACCAAGAAACAGAAGCAGAACTTCAAAGACCAGTTTGTTCGCCCTCACCTAGCAGACAGACATCGCCCTTTTGAAGAAGCATCACCATCGAAAGTGGTTGCTCACCAACATAGGTTCCGCCCACCTCAGTTCGTGATTGCACGTAAAGTCGGACGCTTTTGGAAAATGAGAGACAAGATATTCGAAGACGAATTACAGCAGCGTTAAAGTTAAGAATAAAGGTAAGTATTACGTTCTTAACACTCGGCAGTTAGTGTTATGTATTAAAGCCTACGCCATTTAAGCGTTAAGTTTTTCGGTATCAAATTCTCATTATTAATCAGGTTCACTTTCTGTTCAGAATTACTTTTTTATACTGAACGCTATCAACCTTCTCTAGGATTCGCTATGTTTAGTAAAGCTATGATTTCTTTGTTTTCTATAAGCTTAGGCTTATTTGTTTCTACTGGCGCATGGGCTGACTCACATCATAATGGTCATGAATTAGTGCAGGACGTTCATAAAGCAGGAACCAGCATCGAATTTGAAGAAGATCAAGACGAAGTCTACGAAGCCGTACGAGAAGGCTACATTCGCCCTTTCTCAGAAATGTATGCCGCGGTTGAAAACGATCTTCATGGCAGAATCATAAAAGTAGAACTAGAAGAAGATGACGACATTTGGGTGTATGAACTAAAAATCAATTACCAAAACAACATCATCAAAGTCGAATACAACGCTGAGACGTTAGAAATGCTTATGATCAAAGGCCGCAACTTTAAAGACGCAATTAAACACGGCGACTAATTAAGTACGACGAATAGTTAAGCACGACGAACAGTCATTACAAGAATTAAGAAGAACAATTATGAAAATTTTAGTCGTTGAAGACGAACCTCGTTTGGGCCAACAAATTATTGAAACACTTGAGGGAGCCGACTGGGTTCCGGAGCTTTCTCAAGATGGTATCGACGCACTCTACCGCGCAACGTCAGAAGAGTGGGACGCGATTGTCCTCGATTTAGGTTTACCTAAGCTTGACGGCCTAACCGTATTAAAAGGCATTCGAGACGAAAACATCAACACACCTGTGATTATCTTAAGTGCTCGTGACACACTAACCCAACGTGTTGAGGGCTTAAACGCAGGTGCTGATGACTATCTAACTAAGCCATTTGAGATGGTCGAGCTGATTGCCCGTATTCGTGCTCAACTGCGCCGAGCGTCAGGCAGTGCTGCCCCTATACTTCAAATCGGAGACCTAAGCCTAGACACACGCAGTTCTAAAGTATTATGGCAAGGCCAAGCGGTTAGCCTAACCGCACTAGAATATAAAGTTGTCGCGTACTTCATGCATAACCAAAACAAGGTTATCTCGCGTACAGAACTGGTTGAACACATCTATAAACAAGACTTCGACCGTGACTCAAACACAGTTGAGGTGTTCATTGGTCGTATTCGCAAAAAAATCGCACCAAAGATCATTAAAACTGTTCGTGGCCTTGGCTACCAACTGAATGCTGAATAGCGCCCTATCTAATTACACTATAAGCAACTGTCAACAAAACTCAGTGTAATAGCCAATTAAATGGACAGCCTGTTCTGATCGTCGCAATACTGATAAGTCACGATGAGCAAAGGCAGGCTAGAAATGCATGAATCTAAAGAAACGAACACTTAAAAACATCAGTCTAAAAAGCCGCTTGCTCCTCGCTGCGGCTTTTTGGCTAGGTGCGATGATATTAGCGGCAGGTGTAGGGATTCCGAAACTGGTTAACGACTACCTCGTCGATGATATGAAGCAGCAGCTTGGCTTAACCATGGATGAGTTAACCGCCAATATCGAAACCAATGACAATGGCAATTTGATCATGGCAGAGCGTCTGTCTGATCCTAGGTTCAACCAGCCCTACAGTGGTATTTATTGGCGTGCCGCTACCCAAGAACAGATCATTCGATCTCGCTCGCTATGGGATAAAGACCTCACCATTAAGCGTTCGCCGATTCACACATCAGTCAAAGGGCCTGAGAAAGAAAAGCTGATTTACATCGAGCAGGATATCTACCTGCCTGAACTGAGCGACCCTGTCACGATTACTATTGGTATTGATGAAGATCCGCTAGAATCCACACTGACCGAGCTTACTGGCCAAGTCTGGTTAATCCTAATGCTGTTGTTTGTTGGCGTGCTTATGTTGATCGGCATACAAGTCAGTTGGTCGCTGCTACCGCTCAGTAAAATGCAGCGCGAACTGGTGATGCTAAGAAACGGCGAGCAGCAAGGGCTAAGCGATAACTACCCGAAAGAAGTTTCGCCATTAGTATCAGACCTCAATGCTCTTCTTTTTCATTACCAAGAATTACTGGAACGAGCTCGTAACCACGCTGGAAACCTATCTCACGCATTAAAAACGCCGCTGTCGGTTCTGAAAAATGAGATAGAACGACTTCCTGAGGATGACAAGGCACTGCTACAACAGCCTATTCATCAGATTCAAAGCCAAATAGACTATCATCTTGGCCGTGCGCGCATGGCGGGTTCAATGAACATTCTTTCGGTGAAGTCTTCACCTTGTGAGCGTGTTGAAGCTATCTCAATGGCGTTTGATAAGGTGTACGCTGCCAACGAAATTACCATGATTAACGAGCTAGACTCAGAGATTGAAGTGGCGGTCGAAAAAACCGACCTTGATGAAATGGTCGGCAACTTACTAGAGAACAGTTACAAGTGGGCGAACAATATAATTCGTGTCCATGCAAATGAACTCGACGATGGCAACATTGAATTGGTGATTGAAGATGATGGCCAAGGCATTCCTGAAGAGAAGCTTCAGCAAGTGACCAAACGTGGTGTTCGACTTGATGAAACCACACCAGGAACAGGCTTGGGGCTTAACATCGTGAATGAAATGGCACACAGCTACCGAGGCAGCCTAACGCTCAGCAAAAGCTCAATGGGCGGCTTAAAAGCTTCTCTGGTGTTTAAACTAAGCAAAGGCTAACCACGTTCAGTAAAAGTTAAACGCAATAAGCCCTAGCGCAATGCTAGGGCTTAGTTCAATCGACCTTATATACGACCCTATATATCGTTCACAGCAACATCCAAAGCTTGCGAATCATCACTCAGGGTCGTTGATCCAATCATTAAAATCCTACCATCTGTATAATAGTCATGATCTTCATTAATCACTTCCACCGTTGCCAATGGGTACTTGTCTAGCTCGATGTCAGGTAGTGACATTCGTATCTGATTAGCGAGCCTATCTCGCTCTTCATCAACATTAGGGTCAATGTTATGAAGTACGGTCACAATGCCTGAGTAAGGCGCGACTTTAAGGCCATCGTCATAGCTAATTGCGCCTAACCACTGAGGCTGGTTAGTTTTAATATCAACACCTGCACGCCACCAGCGAATATGGCTGCGCTTCATCAGGTTACCCGGCAATTGAAACGCCATATCTTGTGGCTTATCTCGCCAATATAAATCAGACACAGGTGGCGTTTTGTCTCTAAGCAATGCGAGATAACCAGCCCATTCAATCTCATTTCGAGAGAATGTTTGATTCTCTATCCAGCCTAATTGCTTCATTAAGTCTCTTGGGGTTGCGCCAACATAAATGACGTTGATCGCTTGCGCTGAATAGAATGACGATTTGCCTGGGAATGCTTTATAGGTAACCGAATTCCAGTCGACTTTGTTTATTTGAGCCGTCTCTGGTTGATTCTGAAAGTCATCCGCTTTCCAAAAAAAGTGAGCGTAGTTTGCAAACAATACCCATGCCAATAACAGCGCACTCGACTTAAGTACCAAACGTCGCCACTTCATTCGATAACCAATAATGGTGAAAACCAATACCGCGAATACCCCGACGATCAAACTATTATGCTCAGAGATAAATATCTTAAGGCTATTGAGCCACGGAAAGTTTTCAACGCCGTGTGCCAGTAACATACCCCAAGCAACAAACTGCCCGCCACCAAGGGCCAAGCCGATAACGGCTAATGCACTGAAGTTGCGCCACGGTACACGATGCGAGCCAGCTATAAATGGCACAACCCAAGCAATAGGCCCTAACAAACGAGCAAAAAGAATGATGTACATGCCTTTGCGAACAACCAGATAGCGGCAGCGCGCAATTAATCTTTTGGTTTTAGGACGAAACTTAATGAGCCTTCGTTGCGCCTTAGCACCGTATTTATAACCAATGAAATAACTGAGTTGGTCACCAAGCAAACCACCTAGCATCACCAAAACCAACGCCATCCATGCACCTGAATACAGCTGAAAGCCCGCTGCGATAAAAAAGGGCTCTCCCGGTACAAATAGGTTTGGGCCAATGAGAGCATCACCCAATGCTCCCAGAAAAAGCCCTAGTCCATCAAACATAACAACCTCAATGCTTACTGTTCTTTGTAGTGACCAAACTTGTAGTTCATCTCGTTGTTACGCATTTCGCCTTTAAAGAAGCGTCTTACATTGGCTTTAAGATAAGTAGAGCCTGTCTTCACAACGCCATCTTGGTCTAAACGACGTGGGTCAAACCCAAAAGTCATATTCAGGAATCTAAATCGCCATGTTTTGCTCGCTCGTTTTACATAGTCACAATCTTCACACAACACGATCTCTTCATCGAACCCACCGATCTCATCATGCGCTCGTTTCGTCGAGAAAATACACGCACCAATCGCCGTCGGGAAAAAGAACTGGGTAGTAAACAAACCTGCGTTAAATAGCCCGTAACCAAGCTTGTGCACAAGCGGCAGACCTTTCGAACTCATGTACACTCCGGCCACTTCAAGCTTCTTCTCTTCTAGCTCGTAAAGCGCTTTCGCAAGGAAATTTCGAGGCAAGCTCACATCAGCATCTAAGAAAAGGATCCTGTTGTATTGCGCCAATGACGCACCTGTGTTTCGGCCAAGGCTCACACCACGATTTTCCATATGATGAACAGTTAATTTTGGCAACGCGTTTTCATAAGCTTGTGCCACTTCTCTTGTGTTATCTTCACTGTTCGAGTCGACAACAATTACTTCAAACTCTTGGTGGGTTTGCACGCTCAGCTCTTCCATTAAGCGGCTAATGCGTTTCTCTTCGTTTAGCGTAATTACGACAATGCTTACCGGTTCCATATTTTCACCTATTCATTCTGCTGTTTAATTAACACTAAGATTAACGAACCAAGCCTTAACCAAGTCTTAGGCAAACATTCATTTTCCGTTCATTAACTTGATGATTTAGCAGTGATATAAATAGATGAGAGTGGTGCTGTAAAGGGGTTAAAATACGCGAAACAAGCGTTAGCGAACGTTTTATCTCCAAATGAACCCATTATCTAAGGAAATTCACTTTGAGATGGGCTTCTTACTTGCTCATATTGGAATGTGATGTTAGTATCCGCGCTCGCTTAAGCATGAACTCGTTTGTGTCTAAGCATTACCACACACTCAAGGTCGCATTGAGGTGTGAAGTTAATTTTTACTAATTTGAGAGTAAAACTATGAAATTTGAAGCAGTAGTACGTACTGAACTAGGTAAAGGTGCGAGCCGCCGCCTACGTCACGCTGGTAAATTCCCAGCTGTAATCTACGGTGGCGAAGCTGAAGCTGTAGCTATCGAACTTGTTCACGCTGACGTGATCAACCAAATGGACAAGCCTGAATTCTACGAAGCAATCACTCTACTGATTGACGGCGCAGAAGTTAAGGTTAAGCCACAAGACGTTCAACGTCACGCGTTCAAGCCAAAAGTTGAGCACATGGACTTCATCCGTATCTAATTCCCTACCAAGGAATAAGATTGGATTAATCCAGCCTTCTGCATAGAAAAGATAATCGATCTTACCAGTCGAGAAATCTAGAAATTCGAAACCCCGATGCTACCAACATCGGGGTTTCACCGTTTTTGAGCCATCAAAAACGTCGTAAATCTCGCGCAATACACTGAAAATAATCAACTTTCTTCTCCCCCACTTTATCCCAATCTTGCTTGGGTGGATTAAGGGTGGACGAAAGGTGGACTTATACAGTAGTTTTTCTAACAGTAAGACTAGACCGCTTTTTCGCTAGGTTCAACACACGAATCAAACAAAAAACAAAACCGACTAGCATCTAGAATATTACTTATATGGCTTTGTACGCACTTCTAAACGAATAGAGCAATCAAGAATAAGAACTACTCCTTTGGCATAACTCGCTAGCGCTGAGAGCCGCCTACTTACATTCATGTATATTGGATTGGGCTTTACCACCACGTAATACACTCCAGGCTAATCAAACAACACTGAAAGGCGATCAAGAAAACACTTCTAGCCTTTCGTTCATTCTTAACACCACCTTCCAACCTAATCCTTCAACTCTCATTTAATGACATAGCACGCCAGAACTAGCCATTAGCAAGTAAACCTACTCATCCAGTATTAAGAACTTTAAAGGCCTATAGGCACTCACTGATCCGCACTCTCATTTTTCAGAACATAACACTCGGCTTATCTGTCCCAAAATCATGGATTCGGATTCCGAATAACAACTCGAACGTCCATGCAAACCTAAAATATTAAAGCATTTGGTCCAAGAATTTGTGATGGTGGGGCTCTGGTCGCATCACAAGCATAAACTCCCGTACCCCCCACCTTCGTGCACTCTAGGTGACACTTTTCAGCTCACCTAGAGCGCACGGATTTAAAGGGCTAGCGAGAGATTTTATTGACAAAGTAACGTTGACACTTTTTTGGAAGAAATCTCAATCCAGATTCTAGTGCTAATTCTTAAAAATCAACGGCATTTTGAAGGAGAAAAAACCGAGTAACTCTACGATTTTCAATACAACTCGTATAATAAACTCGTAAAAGTGAGGTTGCCGAAGCAAAAATGTAGCGGATATCCGAATTCGCGAATAAAAAGGAATAATATTGAGATGGTTGCAGCTATGAAAAAGAAGCGGCCTGATTAGCCAACTTTCCTTAGGCTCTTCTTTCTAGAATACTCGTAATGTCTTTTTTGAGTTCGTCTGAAAGGCGTTCAAATTGTTCTGGTGCAACCAAGCCTTCCTCACACATTTGCATGAGCTGAATAAATGCACGGCTTCGAGAGTGGCCATCAAAGATAGACTTCATTTGCTTTTGAGATTCTTTAGAGTGCTGACACATAAAGTTGAACCTTTCCCCTACAGATTCTACTTCATCAGTAATCGTTTTGATGGCTTCATCTAGCTGTCGAGTACAAAACACTTTCGCTGCTTCACTCTTTATTTCGCAAAAGATTTTCCAATCAGACTCTTTGATATTCATACCGACCTCCATAAAGTGTTACTTCTTAGGGTAGGACATGGCGTCTTAGACACTTGTTATAACACCGCTAGCTCATATCGCTAAACCACTGAGAACACTTCCATCGTAAATAGAACAATAGTGTTAAGCTTATGGAAAATAGAATGATGATAGCTGCATCCATAAGGTAAGCACTGTCAAATAAAGTTGCTTCATCTTTAGATAAGGCGATTAGTGCCGATGCCGTAATTGAAAGAATCAACGGATCAATTGCTTCATCAGGACCGGGGGTAAATAGCATATATCCAAGCTCTATCGCCGATGATACAAGCAATGAGCCACCAATAATCTCAAGAAATGCTTTCCCATACAGTTTAGTTGCTAATGGCAGTATCTCGAATTGAAAACCTGCAAACTGAAACACCTTTAAGAAAATCGTGTAGAAAATAAACAAACCAACAACAAATTGAAGTAAAACACGCAAAACCTCTACTTTCGGTTTAGCCCATTTATACAACCTCTCTGCGCACGTTTGTTCTGACTCGACCCCACTGTCATCTGTACCCATAGTTATAGTGACTCAAATATATAATTTCTTTCTAAATGGGGATTAAATTCGATATTTCAAGATATTAACGCCCAATTAAGTAGTGAGCTACGCTGCCACTTAACCCGAACATTGTGCCTTAATCACTAAAGTTGATTCAAACCTAAAATACCGAACGTTGCGAATCTGATTAAATTGTTTGTTAGCTTTGTAGTGATTTTCTTAGCTGTTCAAATAGACCTTTATCTGGTTTTACAGCAAAGGTCTGCCCTTGTGTCGTATGAACCCACAGTTTCAATGAGTAAAGGTTAAACTTAGAAGTTTCAGTAACTGATTTAGGAAAACGGACAATCCAGTCTTCGTCATTTCCTTTATAGCGGAACGGAACTGCAAATGTTGCGTCTTCTCCCTCAGCTAAAACTTTTGGTAAATCGTCAAAACCAGGTAGCTTGAACATTTGAATGAAACTAACCTTGTTTTTCCAAAAACCCGCTCTCCACCCTATGCTTTCAATCTTAGCTGGTTTATTACTCAGATTAACAATTTTAACCACACAATGATCTGGGGAATTTTCCTCGGTTCGGCTAACTAATTGCATATGTCGAACTGTGATGCGTAGCTTAATTTTGTTCTGATTATAAGCAAACCACAAAGATGTGATCACAGCAGAAACTGTACCAACACTTGCAACCCATGTACCGATCATCGACCAGAATTGAATATCTAACGAACTCATTTATTTCCTCTAAAAAAACTAACGCCCAATTAAAGTGTGAGCCACGCTACTACGAGACTCAATTTGGACACCGTAAACACAAAACTAAACTCAAACCCAAAATGCCAAGTGTGGCGAATCACTCATAAATTGTTTGTTATAAGAGTTCTTTTTTACTAAGGGAGACTAACCGATCTCCTAGCCAAGTAAGCCGCCAAATATTGAAACGTTTGCCATTACCTGCCTTGAGGTACTTTATAATACCAATAGCACTTAACCCAGAAGCAATCATAGGTAGGAAAGCTACTGTTTTAGAAACTGGCTTGGAAAGACTTGCTAGTACTTCGGGAGGAGAAAACAGAAGAACGACCGTTGATAAGAGCGCTAAAAATGTGATTGCCATAAATAAAAATTGGATCAACCCTGTTTTTAATTCATTTTGTTCGACCAATCCCAAAGCTTTTAAAGTTGTTAGACGATAACGATCCTCTCTACTCAAGCTATCTCGATTGAGCACCTTAATTAGAGTTATAGCGTCTCCAGATGATAGTTTCTTAAGCTTTGTCAGCAATACTTCAGAATTAAAACTATCCTCAGAGTTTAATAGTAAGTTATGCCAGATACCTGATAGCGTTTCATCTGAGGGATCTATCTTTTCTACTTCCCCTGCCCATTGCTCAAATAGTTCCAGTTGCGAATAAGAAAGTTCAGTCTCTTGCTTGCTAACCGACTTTTTGCGAACCGATTCAATGTGTGAAAGGAGGTTTTGTTCCTCTCGTTTAGCTTTAGCGCCTTCAATTCGATGTTGAAAGTAGCCCTTTAATTCAGTGCCTAAGTAATCTGTACTGGGTTTCAGTAATGACTCGAACACCGAAACTGATAATTTTTGTTTTATTTCAGACACTTCACGCTCCAAACGAATAAGAATATCACCTTGATATCACAGGTTAATCTAAATGCATATATTGAGCTTATAACGCCGCATTAAGGTGTGACGCACGCTTGCCATACTGTGAGCGAAGCGAAACCGGCAAGCGTAAGGAGAGCCACTCTTAAATGCTTTGTTATGCTGATTTACCCAAACAGACGCTGTAACAAAGATTTTTTCGGAGATTCCGTTATAGCCTTAACTATTTGTGAAATTTCTTGGCTACTTGGTACTTTCACTGGGAATGTTTTTAAGCATTCAGTTTGAAACTTACTAAACTGCTTTTTAAAATTTCTATCATCCAACATATCAGTAAAAGGTACTACATCAATACAGCTAAGATGGCTATCTGTACCTCTTGGAATCTTGCATGTCCATACTTTAACTGTATCGAAGGTCGGATTGTGAAAACCCTCAGTTAAAACTACATACATTACACCTGACTTTAATCCCGTCAGCTCACAATCATTAAGATCCAAAAGCTTTATCTCCCCCTCCCATCTGAGGCCAATAGATATTTCACTATCTTGATCAGGAATATTTGATGAAACCTGATTTGGATGAAAATTAGCCGCTCCATCTGGATCTGTACCCCAAATAGATTGATACTTGAGAATATTCTGTCCCATTTCCAATGACGTTACATGCCAGATATTTCTCAATGCTTCTTCAAGTTTCTTTTCCACTGGAACTCCTTTCGTTCGTTAACATAACGCCCTGCTAAGTGGCGCTGACGATTAATTTACTAAGCGCACTAAACTTCAAGCCAAAACCGCCAAGCTTATGGCGTCCACTTGAGTAGTTTGTTAGTTGCCTACGCCCCTATTCTTTTAATTGCACCAAGATGCTAACTGCTTGACGCAAACTAAATTACTATCACCAAGCCGTACTTGATAGCTGACAGAACTGACATATTTCGAGTAATGCGAGTAGGCGCGAAAAAGAAACCACCGAAGTCACTGAGAAACGGGTTGAAGAAGATGTCATTTTCGTTGCTCACGGACGGACACAAAAAGCAGTTCCGCGAAACCTCAATTACTAAAGCGAACAGCTAATTGGCGCTGCCACCGGAGATAAAGTTAAGCAGTGGGGCCTGTCGCTGCATAGCTAAAGGGACTATGATTTGACCACTAAATCTCTAAGCGCAACTAACGCCCTGTTAAGGGGTGAGCAACGCAACACCGTAGCTTCCGCATACCATCTTAAACACAAAACGCAACGCATAGTAAAAATGCTACGCGTTGCGAATCCCTCTTGAACAATTTGTTATGTGTAAGAACTACAACCTGGAAAGTTTAATAGCCAAAATTCTCTCAAACTATGCGTAAATTTCATCTCTTTTAGCTTGGTATTTTTTCGCAAGTTCTTTGGCTTCTTCGTTGTTTTTCGAAAAATCCAAAACCACATAATCGGAAACCTGCTGATTTAGGGAGTGTTTATTGTTTTTAGAACACATATCTTGCACAGACTCTACATGGAACTTTTGTTGCGTTACACTCCAAAGTACAAAATACGAATTAACATCAATCATTTTTTCACTCCTCAAATAAAACGTGAAGAGCGAAAGCTAAGATGGGTCTAGTTTCCAAACAACAAAATTCACACCCCAAAACCATAAACCGAACAACATGCGCTCACATCGAATACTCCAAAATCAACCAAGCTACAGACACATAACGCCCCCCTCTTGAGCAGTTTGTTATACATGTATCACACGAGAATACGCAAACATTTACCCGCTTGTTCTCTAATAAACTCAACGCCTAGCGTTTCAAAAGTACTTTTTAATGCCTCTACCGTATCAATACTTGGTGACGTTGCATTGCTTTCAAAGTTTGCCACCGTACTTTCAGTAAGACCCGCTTTTTCTGCTAACTCGGAGAGTTCAATCCCCAATGCTCCTCTAGCTTTTTTGCAAACTTCAGGCGTAAACTCATCACAGCCTTTCCGAGCTAGTGACCACCCCTTTGGAACAGAATCTGTAAATAGAATCAAAGAATGGAACTGTTGTTTAACTTGTGGAAGATCACGTTCACTTAAATCAAACCACTCACCTCGAATGTGGGTATCTTTAAAGTGATAATGTAGTTCATTCTCTAATCTCTTGGCTTCTTCTGGACTCCCGGCATCATGTATATGAAAAGTACGCAAATATAAGTGATTACCTACATTCAGTATGCTTCTTCGACTTTTTACATCTGACGCGATACCTATTTTTAAAGGACCACCTGACGGACCAATTACATAAATCTGATTTCCTGAACTCATAATTTACCTTATATGTATAACGCTGCATTAAGTGGTGAGTAACGCAGACCACTGCACTTAAAGTATTGTACCGTAAACATGGAATTCAAAGTAAACCAAAAGTGCTGAGCGTTGGGAATCCGTCTTTAATGCTTGGCTATACGATCTTGCGCACATATCTAAGTTATTCCGTTATAACTCTATTGAAAAATCAAAGTTTACGCCACATTACTGTAGTGATATGGAACAAAAATTCTAACTAAATCAAGCCTAAAGGCAAAGGTGGTATTATTTTCAAATCTAGTAATAAGAAAAGTACAAGCGATCAAAAAGTGTTTGCGATGCGTATAACGAGTGATTTTGAAAATCAAGTTTTAATAAGTCAAGCTAAGAGAGAAAGCTTATTGAAAGGATTTTTAGGAAATGCATCTGAAAAAGAAAAAGAAACATTCATTAAATCTTTATTTCAATTACACTCTTTACTTAATGAGTATCTAATGTCCTCTAATAGATTTTCAATAATTTTAGATACAAATATAATTCAAGATATTTTATCTTCAAATGAAAATCGCTTTAGAGAAATAAGATATATCGCAACAAGTTCAATACTCTACTTTTTGGAAGACTACGCTGGAGCTACTATTTCTCTGCGTATAACACCGACTGTTTTGTATGAATTAAATAATCAAAAGCCAATTTCTAATATTTCTCAGTATAACAACGCAATGTCTATCGTAGAAGAAGCTGCTATTAAACTTGGCATTTCCACCAACACGATAGGGTTTAGAAATTACAAAGAACTAAAAAACGTAACTAAGTTGATTGACAAAGATTCCAATAACATTAAAAAGGCTGTAGAAAAATTAGCAGCACAAGATTGGACTATGAGTTTTGATCGAGAGGATGGCTCTATATCAATCCCAATGGCTGTTGCTGAAAACCTTATACCAGAAATTAAGCTATATTATTTAAATCCATTTTACGTTAAATGGGCGTTGATGAACTTCGTAGAAAAACGAATGTTTGATCAGAACAAGAAACAACCGAAAGCTCGCAACATGATGAATAGAGATAAGGATGGACTAGCTAAGCTATTCAAAATTAAGAGTAAAGGAGACCTAATGGGGCTCGCTGATATAGAACTGTTATCTATGGCTGACTTAACATCTCAATGCTCCAGTAACTCTATTGCTATCACATCAGCTATCACTTATGACAAAGATTTATTCAAGTCTTTAAGTCGACGCCTTAGCTCTGTGCACAATGGAGGAAAATTTGAGTCTGGAAAGGATTCTCCAGAGGACGCAGCGTTGCTATTTGTGTATCAAATGAAGAAATCTCAACAAAGAACTAAGTCCGCAGAAGCTAGACATAGTTTTTGTATGGATGCATTCAATAGCTTTTTAGATGAAAACGTCAGTTCTTATTTCAAAGAAACGGAGGCATGATGAATAGCATAACGCCGCATTAAGAGTGATTCGCAACGCTTGGCTATACTTGAGCGAAGCGAAACTGCCAAGCGTTGCGAATCACTCTTAAATGCTTTGTTAGATGATTTTGTCAGTATGTAGATAATTCCTAAAGATATTTTCAATTTTAGTTTTTTCATAGTGAATATCAGTAAAGATAAGTCCAAGCTTTTCTTGATGCTTTGGTTCATCACTCTTAATTAAATTATTAAAACGATTAAAAAGCTGTATAAGTTGCTCATGGTGTATGATTGCTTCTCTCGGGAGGATTAACCTCGCTCGTGGAGTAATTTGATGCCAATACAACGCAATATCATCGATTTTTTCGAGATACTCCCTTTTTGACTCGACTATCTCTCCCGAAGGTAATTCTGTCGCATCTTTGTTTACGACATCTTGGCATAAAGAGTAATGTCGATATAAGGTCTCATAGTAAGTAACTATATGCTCCAGTTGATTCGCATAGCTAGAGCCAACTAAACTTAGTTTACTCTTGATTATCTCAATTTCTTGACTGGCTTTAGAGTTATACTGGACTAACAAGTGTTGCAACTTGAGATAACCGAACAGCATCAGAAGTCCAAATAGCACAGCCCATACACCATACTTACTCATAGCTTCTAGTGTACTTAAGATCAATTTCGATACTCCTATCATCTAACGCCGCATTAAGGTGTGAGCAACGCAACCACCTAACCTAAACCAATGCACCGTAAATACAAAACTCAAGCTTAAACTGAAAATGCTAAGCGTTGGGAATGATCTTAACCCGATAAAATGGACACCCTATTATCTTTAACCCGTCGCTACTTCATATTCATGCAGGGTTCGATATCCAAGACTTGAGTGCAGTCTATAACGGTTATAAAAATGCTGGATATCACCGGCAAGCTTATCTCTAAGCTGCTTCTCACTTTTAAAACTATTTTTCCTAATTATGTCGCCTTTGAGCGTATGGAAGAACGACTCTACCTCCGCATTGTCTGTGCAATGACCTGGACGATTCATACTTGGGACCATTCCATTTTTTGATAATAAAGCTTGAACTTCATGGGCTCGATATTCAGAGCCTCTGTCGGTGTGAAACAACAAGCGCTCTTGTGGCTTTCGATTTCTAATGGCCATTCTCAACGAACTCATCGTTAGCTGTGTACTCTTCTTACTACCAAGCGACCAACCGACCAACCGACCAACCGACGATTTTACGTGAGTAAAGGTCGATAACGACAGCCAAATACATCCAACGTTTACCTTGCTTTATATACGTTAGATCTCCAGACCATTGTTGATTAACTGCCGTTGGTTTGGGTGTGTCTTTTTTAATATTCTTAATCGATTGATAGAACCGATGTAGCTTGGCCATTTTCATGTAAATGCGATAACTTCGTGCTCTCAGCCCTTGCTCTCTCATGATCCGAACTACACGCTTACGGCTAACCAAAACTCCTTGGCGCCTCAGTTCTGCCTGAACTCGTGGGCTGCCGTAAGTCTCTCGACTCTGAGTAAACACTTTAATTATACGCTTCTTCAAAGCCTGCTCTTCTTGAACGTAGCGGCTTGGCTCTCTATCAAGCCATGCGTAGTAACCCGACTTAGAAACAGATAGAAAACGGCACATCAATACGATGGAATAACGCGTTTTGTAATGGGCTATGAATCGGAATTTTGTCGATTTTCTTGGGCAACGAATCGTTGCCACTTTTTTAGCAAGTCATTCTCGAGCTTAAGTTGTTCATTCTGACGTTCGAGCTCTGCAATCCGACTAGACTCAGTTTTCTGGCTCGGGATCTGAGTCCTTTTCTTACGTTTATCTTCCATAATAACCCCTTCTCTATAGTCCTTTCGCCATTTAGAAAGCATATAAGGGTGGATATCTAATGATAGCGCCACGCTTTTAACTGTAGCTCCTTCTCGAAGCGAAAGTCGGACAGCAGTTACCTTAAATTCCGTAAGATATTGTTGAGTTTTTTTACCTGATTTATAAGCTGGCATAAACACCTCCAATTACTATTGAAGGTGTCCACTAGATCGGGTCAACTACAGAATGCATCTTAAATTGCTTGTTATACGATTTTACTCAAGTGACTTCACTAACTCATGAATTTCACTAATGCTGTAAGATTTATACTTATTGTAAAAATCTCTCGTATTAACAGAAGCATGAGACTCGTTGTTTATGCCAGCAACTGATTTGTAGTTGCAAATTTTTGCACTAATATTTCCGACTTCTAATCCAGACTTCAGTGATATTTCACGGGCATACTCACTTTGCTTACCTCTCGGAAACCCTTCACTTTTCAACTTTTTAAAAGCCTCTAAGCATCTGAGTTCGTTTAAATCATTCCACAACGAAGTATCTCTATAGCTCATAATGACCACCAACGTATTCTGACTGTTACCAATGAGAGTATAGGATGCTATGCACGCTATCGTATAACGCCCTGCTAAGGGGTGAGCAACGCAATACTGAAGCCGCCGCATACCGCCATTCAACGCATAGTAAAAATGCCACGCGTTGCGAATGTCTTAAACGCTTTGTATGGATAATAAGCATTCCAATCGGGTAAGGTGAGACCCAGACTTTAGCTGCAACTAAAGTTCTTCTATCTGGTAGTTCGATTAAACGATGGCTCCTCGATTGAGAGACCGGTAACAAGTACGAACGTCAGATAGAACTCCAAGCACCACACTCGAATAGTCTTCTGGGTCTCGAGCCCGCATTTGCAAGCAAGAGTTAGCTTATTATGAATACAAACACACTTCAAAACATTAATGTTGGCGTTGATACTGGTAAGTCACAATTAGACATCTATGTCCGTCCACTCGACATTTACTTCACCGTACCAAACACCGATAAAGGCATCAGCGATGCCATTAAAATCATTAAGAAACACAAACCTCAACGCGTCGTCATCGAGGCTACAGGTCGATTAGAAATGCCCTTCATACTCGCCTGTGATAAAGCCAAATTGCCTTATGTCGTTGCCAATCCACTGCGTATTAAAAGGTTTGCTGAAGCCATTGGTCAACGAGCTAAGAACGACCGTTTAGATGCCGAGCTCATCGCACATTATGCCGAACGAGTTCAGCCCGAACTTACCAAGCTAAAAAGCGAAAACATACGCCTTATGAGTGACTTAGTCACGAGGCGGAACCAACTACTCACCATGCAAACCATGGAAAGAAACCGACTACAAATATTACCCAAAAACATCTCATCGACTATTACTCCGATTCTAACCGCTCTAAAAAATCAGCTTGAAAAAGTAGAGGCAAAGATAGAAAAGCTGATTGAGAGCTGCCCTGAATATCAAGCTAAGAACACCATCCTTCAAAGCATGCCTGGCGTAGGAAAGATCCTAGCCGCCTCCCTAATTAGCAATGTACCCGAACTCGGTTTTATCACTAACAAGCAAGCCTCTTCTCTCATTGGCGTCGCACCTATAACAAGAGAGAGCGGACGCTTCAAAGGCAAACGGATGATAAAAGGAGGTCGGCCTCAAGTTAGAACAGTCATGTACATGGCAATGATGTCGGCTATCCAATGCAACCCTGTATTTAAGGCTACTTATGAACGATTACTTGCGGCAGGAAAACCTAAAAAAGTAGCGATAGTTGCCTGCATGAGAAAGATGGTTGTGACACTCAATTCAATGCTAAGAGACGGCGCAATGTGGGATAAAGATAGCGTCAAAAATTAACTATTGACGCCATAGTCTCTTGTTATATGCCAGTTTGCCCAAGCCTGATATTAGACCAATTCAAAAACTGGGCATGGAGTCCCTTGATGAAACTTCAGTTGCCAACGAGAGCCGTTAAAAGCCCAAATAGAGCAACGTTTGGCATAATCGCTAGTCTCGCCCGACGGTGCTACTAAAACTGACTCATATTTCAACAACTGAACCGATGGTTCAAGTTGGACACATTCATAGTTTTGCGAATGAATCCGAACCCCTGAAGGTTCTTCTGAACTCATCATTTCTATAATTGAAGCAAAGTCATAACTGGTACCTGATTTACCAACCTCAGAAAAGCGAGGATGAATCAGACGTTCGATATCTTGCAAGCTTTGACGTATTTCGTACTGATGAAGTTCGATTTCTTGCTCAATCAATATATCCATATATTCTCCAAATTCGATAAGGCATATAGACATAATGACCCCCACGAAAGGTGCTAGCCTCCAATATCGTGGGTTAGCTTTAAGCCAGAGCCATAATTAGTGCGTCAAACAACTAAATTTGGAGGCTAGCATGAGTAAAGATAGCATAATTTTCATTGGCTTAGATACGCATAAGTCATTTATTCAAGTCGCTGTTTTACAAGAACATCGAGGGGCAAACCCACAACACCTTGGCCGTATTAAATCTAACAAGTCCGCGCTTATTAAATTGGCCAGACAACTGCAATCCAAGTATCCAAAAGCCACTCTGCACTTTGTCTATGAAGCAGGACCATGTGGTTACTGGACTTATCGCCTGATTACGAGCCTTGGACACTGCTGCTATGTCGTCGCTCCATCACTTATACCTAAGAAGCCAGGCGATAGAATTAAAACTGACAAACGAGACGCAGCAAAGCTCGCCAAGCTGTTAAAAGCCGAAGAGCTTACACCCATCTATGTACCAGAAGCCGAAGATGAAGCTATTCGAGATCTCTCGCGTGCCAGAGAAACGGCAATGAAAGATCTCAAAGACGCAAAGTTCCAAC
>NZ_PIGD01000034.1:0-19665 GCF_003050085.1 Vibrio sp. 10N.286.48.B8
TTTACGAGTAGTGCCATGGCTGTGACTCAATACTTTGCAGCTTTACCTTTAACGAGTCCTGGGAAACTCCCTAAACACTATGAAGTACTACTACAGAAAATATCCATGTTTATCCTGCCACCCCGAAGAGAAGATAGAAGTTATCTTCGCTGGGTGAAACTGAAACCCAAGAAATATGCGACAAATAGAAAAAATGCCAGTCAGCTTAACTGACTGGCATTACGCTCTAGGGCGCTCTTTTTGCATTTAACCATTAACGTTTTGAGTTACGTTCGAAAGCGTTAGCTCCTGAACTTAAGCTTGTTGCTTGCTTAACTCTGTTGCTTCTTCAGCTTCAAACGCTGGTGCTGTTGGTTCACACTTATCAACGAACCAACCCATGTAAGATGTCACGATAGTCACGATGATACAGATGAAGCTTAACCACATGAACGGTGCGTAAGACAGCGTCGCAACACCAAGAATGCTCGCCATGTAGATACCGTTATCACTCCACGGAACCATACCCGACGTTAGCGTGCCACCAAACTCAGCATTACGAGATAGATTCTTACGCTTGTAGCCTAAACGGTCGTAGTTTTTCGCACAGATTTTTGGCGTAAGGATTAACGATACGTACATTGCAGAACCGAACACGTTACCCATGAAGGCCGTACCAATTGTGCTAGTCGCTAGTGAGCCTGCGCTGTTTACGCGGCGCTCAAACACCTTAGCGATTGTCTCTAGTACGCCCACTTTATCCAGTAAGCCACCGAAACCTAGACCAAATACGATAACCGCAACTGAACCCAGCATTGAAGACATGCCGCCACGGTTAAGAATCGAATCAATAAACTCTACGCCAGATGAGATTGAGAACGGTGCCCAAGCCGTATTGAATGCCGTTAGGAAGTCGATATCTTGGATCATGACCGCCCAGATAATACCCAGCAGAGAACCAAAGCTGATTACCGGGAATGAAGGCATACGGAAAGCCAACAGACCAAGCACGATCAGTACCGGAACGAATGAGTAAGGCGTGATGTAGAACTGAACTTCCATTGCTTTGATTACAGAGTCTACTTGGCTCATGTCCACGTTACCCGCATAGTGGAAACCAAACGCAGTAAACATGATGCCTGTAATCACGTAGCTGATTAATGCAACTGGAAGCATGCCCTTGATGTGTTCAACTACTTCAACACCAGACATTGAAGAAGCCAGAATCACTGAATCAGAAAGCGGAGACATCTTGTCACCGAAGTAACAACCTGACAGCACTGCACCTGCAGTAATCGGTGCTGGAACACCTAGGCCTTGGCCGATACCCATCATCGCGATACCTGCTGTACCCGCAGCTCCCCAAGAAGTACCGGTCGCCAATGCGGTTAGAGAACAGATAATCATGGTCGCTAAAAGGAAGATAGAAGGGTGGATAGCTTTCAGACCATAGTAAATGATAGTAGGTACGATTCCGCCTGAGATCCAAGTACCAACAAGAGCGCCAACGGCTAAAAGTATTAAAACCGCGCCTAAGCCATTGGATATTCCTTTGAGTGCTGCTTTTTCTAAGTCTTTGTATTGGTGTCCAAGACGAATACCAAGAACCATGATAATGAACCAGCCAATATACAAGGCAAGTTGAATTGGAAGGTCAAGCTTTGCAGTAAAGGAAAAAGCAAGGGATAGAAATAGTCCTAACGCGATGAATACCTGTAATAGGTTCGGTAGGCGAGTTTTACTCTGCTTCATAAAAGCCTCTTGTGATTTCGAGCATTTATAGTGCTTCGTTATAGTGTGTGGTGCAGGACGGACACTACAGTAATTAGTTTATTATATCGAAAAAATACGCCCAAGTTGTGATATTTAACTATTAACCCAATCAATTGTGGTTTCATAATCTAAAATATTGTTAAATTCATGATTGTTACATGTTGAAATCTGTCGCACGTTGTTTTCGTTTTGTAAAATAAAACTCTGATTAACCTTGGTTTGAAAGAGGGATTTACTGTTTGTGATGGGCGTCGACTCAATCGGTTTTGGCGTTGTAAATGTTTGAATTTGTCGATAATGAGCGCTTAATCAATGAGGTGGAGATGGAATGCCGATACAGAGATAACTGCACGATTCATTACGTTCACTTAAAAGAAACGAAAAAGTTACACTTTTTGACAAAAAGCACTTGAGTTCTGTTTCTGAAAAACTTATAGATGGGGGAGAGCAATTTTTAATTTATACATGGAGAGTGAGCGATGAGAGTAGGTCTAGTTGGTTGGCGTGGTATGGTTGGTTCTGTACTGATGCAACGTATGGTTGAAGAGAAAGACTTCGACTTGATTGAGCCTGTTTATTACAGCACATCTCAGATTGGTATTCCTGCCCCTGTTCTAGGCGGCAAAGATGCGGGTCTACTTCAAGACGCTTTTGATATTGATAGCCTAAAACAGCTTGATGCTGTGATTACCTGTCAAGGTGGCGATTACACATCAAAAGTATACCCAGCGCTGCGTCAAGCTGGTTGGAAAGGTTACTGGATTGATGCGGCTTCTACCTTACGTATGGATGCTGATTCAATCATCACTCTTGATCCTGTTAACTTGGCTCAAATCCAGCAAGGCATTCACAGCGGCACCAACACTTTCGTTGGCGGTAACTGTACTGTGAGCTTGATGCTTATGGCACTAGGCGGCCTATATGAAAAAGGCATGGTCGAGTGGATGAGTGCGATGACTTACCAAGCGGCATCGGGTGCTGGCGCTAAGAATATGCGTGAGCTGATCTCACAAATGGGTGTGATCAACGACAGCGTAAGCTCTGAGTTAGCAAATCCTTCAAGCTCGATTCTTGATATTGATAAGAAGGTTGCGGATACGATTCGTTCATCTTCATTCCCAACAGACCAATTTGGTGCTCCTCTTGCTGGCTCATTGATTCCTTGGATCGATGTGAAGCGTGAAAACGGCCAAAGCAAAGAAGAATGGAAAGCGGGCGTTGAAGCGAACAAGATTCTTGGCCTAGATGGTCAGCCAATCCCTATCGATGGTACTTGTGTACGTATCGGTGCAATGCGTTGTCACGCTCAAGCGCTAACGATTAAGCTTAAGCAAGACGTTCCAATGGACGAAATCGAAGAGATCATCGCGACACACAATGATTGGGTTAAAGTGATTCCTAATGACCGCGACATCACAGCACAGGAGCTAACACCAGCGAAAGTAACAGGCACTATGTCTGTACCAGTCGGTCGTCTGCGTAAGATGTCGATGGGTAACGACTTCCTAAACGCATTCACTGTTGGTGACCAACTGCTTTGGGGTGCTGCAGAACCACTACGTCGTACTTTACGCATTATCTTAGCTGAGAAGGCGTAATCGAAAGCTCTTTCTATTCAGAAGTTAAAGCAGGCGCCACTCTTTGTGAATGCTTAGCTTCGTGAGAGACAAAGGCCGGTGTTAATACATCGGCTTTTTTGTTTGCGGAAGGTTGATTAATTTCACTCGCGACTTCACTTAAATCTTCTCATTGGAATGGGACAAGGAAGAGATCCCCAACTCGTTCGTTCCTCACTCTTGAGGATGACGTTTTTCTTCTAACTTAAATTGCGTCATTCCCGATAGCGACGAAGGAGCGTAGTCGGGAATCTCGTTTTGGCTCAGTGAACCAACATCAAAAAAGGTGACGATAAACGCCACCCTTTTAGTATTTTTGTGTCACATACTCAAATCACGAAACTGCTATTAAATCTTTTTCGCATCTCGCTACCCGAATCTCGCATCTGCTTTTATTTCTCTTCAGTGACGACACGCTTGTCTGGATCTGCCAATTCGCTTGCACAGTGTTTGCAATACATGGCGTCAGAATCATGACCCGCTCGGTTGCAGTTAGGACACTTAACCAACTCTTTGTGTGAGTTCATTTCATTACTGAGTTCTGCAGTAATAATTCCTGTCGGCACCGCCAAAATTGAGTAACCCAATAGCATGGTCAGTGATGCTATGGCTTTGCCAAGCGCGGTCTGCGGCACCATGTCACCATACCCCACTGTCGTGATAGTTACGATTGCCCAATAGATGCTGTGAGGAATACTGGTGAAGCCATTTTCTGGGCCTTCAATAACAAAGATCAGAGCACCAAAGATAACGACTAAGATCCCAACTGTGCTGAAGAAGATAAGTATCTTTCGTCTTGCCATTAACAGTGAGCGCAACAGAATATTGGAATCTTGCAGGTAGCGAACCAGTTTTAGGATTCGGAAGATACGCATCACACGAAGCAGCCTCACCACACCCATAAACGAAGCACCAGGGAAGATGATCGCTAAGTAGGTTGGAAGAATCGCTAATAGGTCAACGACACCGTAAAAGCTGGTGGCATAAGATTTTGGTTTTGGAGAACAATAGAGCCTCAACAGATACTCAAGCGTAAAGAGGGCAGTAAAGCTGTATTCAATGTAACGCAACTGCTGTGACCACTCGGTCATCACATTAGGGATCGACTCTAAGATAAGCACCAACAGCGAAGCCAAGATTGCAACGATCAGTGAAATATCAAATGCGCGTCCGGCTGGAGTGTGAGTGCCAAAGATAATGACGTACAAATGATGCTTAAGTGGCTTACGTGACATAAGGAGAGATTCATCTTCTGTTAAATGCATTAACAGTCATTATACTAGCTTCATAATAACGAGGCGAGTGAAAGCCCAATTGCTTTACTCGCCTCATCTATATTTCAATATTGTTGCCCTTTATAGAGCAACCGAAATGCCGTTAAACGTTATGCCAAACCTGGGAACAAATTACGTAAGCCATTGGCGATGAACTCGATGCCCAATGCGCCAAGAATCAAGCCCATGATACGTGTAATAACGTTGATACCGGTTTGACCAAGGAAACGAACGATAACTGGCGCTGAACGGAACAAAAGCCAAGAGCAAGTTGCGAAGGCAATAATGCTAATGCCGATGCCTACCGTATCAATAGCAGCAGGGTAGCGAGAACCGTAAACAATGGTCGAGCTAATTGCTCCCGGACCTGCCATTAGCGGCATAGCCAGCGGAACAACGCCGATCTGCTCTTTACTGATGTATTCCGATTTTTCTTGTTTGTTCTGCTTATCTTCACCGAGCTTACCGCTCATCATCGAAAATGCGATGCTCAATAACAGTAAGCCACCTGCAACGCGGAATGAATCTAACGAGATGCTAAACATATCAAGAAGCATTTGCCCCGCAACAAGCGACACAATCAAGATAACGGCAACAGCAATGTTGGCTTGTAAGGCTGTCCTGTTTCGCTCTTCTGGTGGCATATGAGCAGTTAGAGAAACAAAAACAGGCATGATGCCGATTGGGTTTACGGCTGCAACAAGCCCAAGGAAGAATTGCATAAAGATTGCGAGTTCTAAACCTTGCATGAGAGCGATCTCCAGTAACGTTAAGTAGGATAGTGGGTTTGATCTGACCTTTGTCAGAGTGCGTAATGTAAGGGACAAATTCAATGAGAGCGAATGAAAAAAACTAACTTGAAGAAGGGGCTATTTTTTAGAAAAACTAATTGAGTGTGAGATGTGTAATGTCAGTGTTACAAATTGTTTTCTCGTGTTTCGTGCTGTAACGTAATTTGAACTAAATGTTATCTCACGCACGCTTTTAATAAAAATTATGACAGTTTCTAGCTCGTTGCAACGGTATGGATATACTCTCAGTAGCACGAATATAGCTGTATACATGTAATTTAACGGACTAAAAATGAAACTTTTTTACAGTTTATGACGCAATGTAGAAAAAAGTCGTCTGTTTGCTTGTTTTTTGTGCTGATGGAAAATGTGATTTTAATCTATTTAAATCAGCGTCTTAGGTTCATTTTTGCGATTGCCTTACTACTTTTTGGTTAATTCTTTTTGGGTAACTGATCTGGGTCAATTTTTTTCATACAGTGAAATAATATACTCAGTCCTGAAAGCAATTTACTAAGAACGTTGTTGTTTGAGGTTAAAAGCAAGCAGCGAAATTAATAAAAAGTTTTTAATATTTATTATTTTAGGAGATCCACCATGCCTGTAACTAACTTAGCGGAACTTGATGCTCTAGTAGCTCGCGTTAAAGCAGCACAAGAAGAGTTTGCAACATTCTCTCAAGAGAAAGTAGACGCAATCTTCCGTGCAGCTTCTCTTGCTGCTAACCACGCTCGTATTCCACTAGCACAACAAGCAGTTGCTGAATCTGGAATGGGTATTGTTGAAGATAAGGTTATCAAAAACCACTTTGCATCTGAATTTATCTACAACAAATACAAAGACGAAAAAACATGTGGCATCTTAGAAGAAGATGACAACCTAGGCACAATGACTATCGCCGAGCCTGTAGGTATCATCTGTGGTATCGTTCCAACAACGAACCCAACTTCTACAGCAATCTTCAAATCTCTAATCTCTCTTAAGACACGTAACGGCATCATCTTCTCGCCACACCCACGTGCAAAGAACTCAACTAACGACGCAGCGAAACTGGTTCTAGACGCAGCTGTTGCAGCTGGTGCTCCAAAAGACATCATCGGTTGGATCGACCAACCATCTGTAGAGCTTTCTAACGCGCTTATGAAGCACGACGGTATCGCACTTATCCTTGCTACTGGTGGTCCAGGCATGGTTAAAGCAGCATACTCTTCTGGTAAGCCTGCAATCGGTGTTGGTGCTGGTAACGTTCCTGTAGTTATCGATGAAACAGCTGACATCAAACGTGCTGTAGCATCTATCCTAATGTCTAAAACATTCGATAACGGCGTTGTATGTGCTTCTGAGCAAGCAGCAATCGTTGTTGGTGAAGTATATGACGAAGTTAAAGAGCGTTTCGCTTCTCACAAAGCTCACGTTCTATCTAAAGCTGACGCTGATAAAGTACGTAAAGTGCTTCTTATCGACGGCAACTTAAACGCTAAAATCGTAGGTCAACCTGCTCCAGCAATCGCTGAAATGGCTGGTGTTAAAGTTCCTGCTGATACAAAAGTACTTGTAGGTGAAGGTCTTGGTAAAGTTTCTTACGATGACGAATTCGCTCACGAGAAACTATCTCCAACTCTAGGTCTATTCCGCGCAGACGACTTCGAAGACGCTGTTGCTCAAGCGGTAACTATGGTTGAAATCGGTGGTATCGGTCACACATCTGGTCTTTACACTAACCAAGATACTAACGCAGACCGCATCCGTTACTTCGGTGACAAGATGAAGACTGCTCGTATCCTAATCAACATCCCTACTACTCACGGTGGTATCGGTGACCTGTACAACTTCAACGTTGCACCTTCTCTAACTCTAGGTTGTGGTTCATGGGGTGGTAACTCTATCTCTGAGAACGTAGGTCCTAAGCACCTTATCAACAAGAAAACTGTAGCGAAGCGAGCTGAAAACATGTTGTGGCACAAACTACCTAAGTCTATCTACTTCCGTCGTGGTAGCCTTCCAATCGCAATGAGCGACCTAGAAGGTAAGAAACGCGCATTCCTAGTAACTGACCGTTTCCTATTCAACAACGGTTACGCTGATGACGTAGTTAGCCTGCTTAAAGCACAAGGCATCGAAGTTCAAACTTTCTTCGACGTAGAAGCAGATCCAACGCTATCTGTTGTTGAGAAAGGTGCTGAAGCAATGAAGAGCTTCCAACCTGACGTAATCCTAGCTCTAGGTGGCGGTTCTCCAATGGATGCTGCTAAGATCATGTGGGTTATGTACGAGCACCCAGAAACTCACTTCGAAGAACTAGCAATGCGCTTTATGGATATCCGTAAACGTATCTACAAGTTCCCTAAAATGGGTCAAAAAGCTGAGCTAGTATGTATTACTACTACTTCAGGTACGGGTTCAGAGGTTACTCCATTCGCTGTTGTTACAGACGACAAGACTGGTGCTAAGTACCCACTAGCTGACTACGAAATCACGCCAAACATGGCTATCGTTGATGCGAACCTAGTAATGAACATGCCTAAGTCTCTAACAGCGTTCGGTGGTTACGATGCAGTAACTCACGCTCTTGAAGCTTACGTATCTGTTCTAGCGAACGAATACTCAGACGGTCAAGCTCTTCAAGCTCTTAAGATGCTTAAAGAATACCTACCATCAAGCTACAAAAATGGTGCGGCTGACCCAATCGCTCGTGAGAAAGTACACAACGCAGCAACTATCGCTGGTGTAGCATTTGCGAACGCATTCCTAGGTGTGTGTCACTCAATGGCTCACAAAATTGGTGCTGAGTTCCACCTACCACACGGTCTTGCTAACGCACTACTTATCTCAAACGTTGTACGTTACAACGCGAACGATAACCCAACTAAGCAGACTGCATTCTCTCAGTACGACCGTCCACAAGCACGTCGTCGTTACGCTGAAGTTGCTGACCACCTAGGCCTAAGCCAAGCTGGTGACCGTACTGCTCAGAAGATTGAACGTCTACTGACTTGGTTAGAAGAGCTTAAGAAAGACCTAGACATCCCACTATCTATCCAAGCTGCGGGTGTTAACGAGTCTGACTTCATCGCTAAACTAGACGAGCTAGCTGTTGAAGCGTTCGATGACCAGTGTACAGGTGCTAACCCACGTTACCCTCTAATCACTGAGCTAAAAGAAGTGCTAACAACTTCTTACTTCGGCCAACCATACGTTGAAGGCGAAACTTTCGAAGGTACTACAGTTATCCTTAAGAAAGCAGACCAAAAGCCAGCTGAAGCGAAAGCGCCAAAAGCTAAAAAAGAAAAAGCTAACGCATAATAAGTAAGCATTAGTTTTGAGATAAGTTTTCGCTAGCACGATACTTATCTATCGGGAAAAGATGAAAGCCCCAGTCGAGAGACTGGGGCTTTTTTTATGTTTGGTTCGTTTATAAAACAGATTGAAAGGCGATAGCTCTTGTACTCAATATGAGCTGTGTTCGTCACTATATATTTTGGAGTCGGGAACGGGTTAAACCTCTGCCGCCACAACTCGCCCACTGAAGTAGTCGTTCGAGACAATGTATTCGGTTGTTCTAGTAAGTTCATCTTGCAGCTGCGCCCAATGGCATCGGTTGAGTTTGCCATCAGAGTTATGAACGGCGGGGACAACACCCCCGACTCGAATACCATATGGAGTCAGTTCTTTAGCCCAACTATGGGTAAAGCCAGTGATCATAGAGTTTGCGCTCTCTAAACCGGACATATCGTGAAAGTCATCATGAGATATCACATTCACAATCACGCCTTCCTTGTCTTCCTCTCGCAACCTCTCGGCACTAATTTGCCCAAATGCGAAAAGGGTCGATGCCATCGATGAGAGATCATTAATAAAGCTGCTGACAGGCTGATCACCAATTAGGCTTGGCATTGGGGAGCTTATCCAATTGTTGACCAGCACATCAGGTGTAGTGTTGAAGGTCGATTGAATAAAATCATATACGCTGATAATCGCTTGGTTGTCATTGCCTTTGAGCGGGTAATGGTAAACAGAGTCAGAAAATCGGGCACATTGTAAATAAGTTGCCTGAAGTGCTTCTGAGTCCTTATCACAAAGGATGACTGTGGCTCCAAGGTTAACAAAGTGGTTCGCAATCGTCCCTCCCAGCCGCGAGCCAGCAGATGTCACCAATATGATTGAGCTTTTTATTTTCATCCCAGTACCTAAACAAATCGTCCATGTCGAACAAGGATGGGTTAAATTTCATACAATGGGTGTGAATTGGTTCAAACTAAGCTGTACCCATTAATAAGTTTTTATGAACTTAGTGGCACGTCACATTTTGTAGTAACTTCAAGCGGTAACCGACATCTAGTGTTTTTAGCTTGCCTAAGGCTAGTGGTTCATATCACTCGCATGAATGCTTTAATGTGCGCGAGTTAATTCAAGAAGAGCGGTGGATAGACAGCGAAAAAGGGAAAGCTAGGTGACCGCTATACTTGAGCTTGAATTTGATACTGACGTTGCGCGGTAGTTAGATCATTGTAGAGCGTGGCATGTGGCAAATCAGGTGAATCCTTGCTTGCTAGTTTGCGTCGGTCATGACCAGAAAGATTTTGATAAACCTCTTCGGGTAAGTCGCCCGTATCTTCAGGCATGAAGGCAAGCGCTTCAGGCTTTAAGTAATGGCTGAGCTTGGCGCTGGCAAGGCTGGCTTGATGAAAATGATTAGATTGTTGAGCTGAAATTTCATACGACGACTGGTTTGAACGCAGTTGTTGAGGTTCTGCTACGCCGAATTGTTTACGGAGGCGATCTTCATTGGTCTCTGTGATTTCAATGGTGTCAATCGGCGTGCAATCACGAACATCATTAGAAAACATAGATAACAGCAACGCGAAATCTGCACGGCGACCTTGCTCAACCGCTTGGCTGATCCCGATGCCGAACTTCAGTTCGTTGATGATTCCTGCTTTGTCTAAAGTATGTATTTGCATGTCGCCTCTCATTGGATACACCTTTAACGGCATGGAGTCGGCAAACTTTAGTGTTTAATGACAGGCAAATAGAGAATTTATACAGCGGGGGGAAGAACGCTATCAATAGGTCGAGAAGTAATCTCTATTGGCAAGTTGATTACGAAATGTCGAGATTTTGTGGAATACGACAGATACAAAAAAGCTCACGCCGAGGCATGAGCTTTCAATAGATAACTCGCTATAAATAGCGCAGCATAAGTAATAAATTACTTAGCTAGGTTCTCTTCTACGAAAGACCAGTTTACTAGGTTCCAGAATGCAGCCATGTAGTCAGGGCGAACATTGCGGAAATCGATGTAGTAAGCGTGTTCCCATAGGTCAACAGTTAGAAGTGGAGTAACACCTTCTTCTGTTAGAGGAGTAGCAGCGTTAGAAGTGTTAACGATGTCTAGAGAACCGTCAGCTTTCTTAACTAACCAAGTCCAAGAAGAACCGAAGTTGTTGATTGCTGAATCAGTGAATTTCGCTTTGAATTCTTCGAAAGAACCGAATGCAGCGTTGATCGCTTCTGCAACAGCGCCAGTTGGTTCGCCGCCTGCTTTAGGAGCAAGACAGTGCCAGTAGAACGTGTGGTTCCAGATTTGAGCAGCGTTATTGAAAACACCACCAGTAGAAGTCTTAACGATCTCTTCTAGTGTTTTGCCTTCAAACTCAGTACCTGGGATAAGACCGTTTAGCTTAACAACGTAAGTGTTGTGGTGCTTACCGTGGTGGAAATCTAGCGTTTCTGCTGAGATGTGTGGTTCTAGCGCGTCTTTCGCGTAAGGAAGAGCCGGTAGTTCAAATGCCATTGCTCAATTCTCCATTGATATGAAAGAGTTAACTCTTTCGATTGCTTCCAGTGATATTATTATTCATGGTTCGCTATGAGGCCAACCACGGTCAATTTGCTGACTTGCGATATAGTTTAGCAAGTTTTTACTTTATTAAAAGCTTATTTCATCACTTTTATGTGAATTGTTAGCTTAGCTCGTAAACCGCTTTTTTTATATGGTTTTTATTCTTTTGGTTTGGGGTAGAATAAAGGCAATAAAAGCCGTAATCCATTAACGAGGAAGCAATGGAAACTATCGATAAAATCAAACAGCAAATTGAAGAAAACACCATTCTACTTTACATGAAAGGTTCTCCTAAGCTGCCAAGCTGTGGTTTTTCTTCTCAAGCATCTCAAGCACTAATGGCGTGTGGCGAAAAATTTGCTTACGTAGATATCCTACAAAACCCTGACATTCGTGCAGAGCTTCCAGCTTACGCACAATGGCCAACGTTCCCACAACTATGGGTTGACGGTGAGCTAATCGGTGGTTGTGACATCATTCTTGAGATGTTCCAAAAAGGTGAGCTTCAGCCAATCGTTAAAGAAGCAGCTGCTAAAGTAGCTGGCGACGACGCTGAGTAAGCTTTAAGCCTTTGCGCTTAAATATTGAATGGAAGGGGCCCTTAATAAGGCTCCTTTTTTGTTTGAATAGTTCGAAAGACTCGATAAGGAATGAACGATGGACGTAAAACTTCATTATGTGCATGACCCAATGTGCAGTTGGTGCTGGGGTTATAAGCCAACATTAGAGCTCTTAAAACAGCAGCTACCCGCGAGTATTGAATTTAATTACGTAGTAGGCGGTTTAGCTCCTGATTCTGATGAGCCAATGTCAGAAGATATGAAGGGCAAGCTGCAAGCTATCTGGAAGCAGATCGAAGCGAAGTTGGGCACTGAGTTCAACCACGAATTCTGGACAGAGTGTCAACCTGTTCGCAGTACTTACCCGGCATGTCGCGCCGTAATCGCTGCTGGTTTTCAAGATCACTACGAAGCGATGCTTGAAGCAATTCAACACGCTTACTACCTTCGTGCGATGTTGCCACACAGCCAAGAAACACATCTACAGCTCGCCCAAGAGCTAGGTATGAATGTTCAACAGTTTGAAAATGACCTTTCTAGCAAGTTATTGGAAAGTGAGTTAGATGACCAGTTAGGCTTTAAAGAAGCGATGGGAGTATTCTCTTATCCGACTTTAATGCTTGAAGTGAACGGCATCTTTAGTGAAGTTGAATTGGATTACCATTCAACGGAAGCAACGCTTAAGTCTATTCGCGAAATTCTAGTGAGTAATGCTCCCGCTGTGTAATTCAGCGAGAGTTGTCTGTATTGGCGCAATGACTTCTAAGGCTTACTCATAAGAGTAAGCCTTTTCTTTTGTCTGACGTAGTTGGTTTATTTCCTCAGTAAATCGTTCAAATGTGGAATTCACTTCCTCGATTGACGCTTCAATTTTTGATTCGACTTGCTCTAAGTCCGTGTCTTCGGTTACCAGGTCGTTTGCTCGTGCCTCAATGATTGCGAGCGGAGAAGCAATCCTGTCACATGCGACCATTTTCGCTGCGCCTTTAAGTCGGTGCGCTGTGGTTTTTAGTTCCTTGTATTCCTTGCTCGCCCAATATGTTTTTATCCGTTCATTATCTTCAATAAAGCTTGCGGCAAACTCATTAAGCAAGGTCATTACGACATCGTGATCTTCGAAGAGATCGTAGAGGGCGGCGTAGTCGATCACTTGATTGTTGGTATCGCTGAAGGCGTCTTGGGTGATTGCAGGAACGAGATCTTCGCTTGGCTCTCGGCTCTGATTATCCTCGAAACTCTGTTCAATATCTTGGAACAGCATCGAAAATTCATTGGCTTCTTCGTCTTTAGGTGAGGAGTTTGATGAAGCACTGACTTCCTGATTCTGTGCCTTTAATTCCTTTGCATCGTAAACATCAGTTTCACGAACCGGGTTGGAATCGTCGATTGCGGGCAGCCACTTCTCAATGGTTAATCTCATCTGTTTAATAGAAACGGGTTTGACCAAGAAGTCATCCATACCGTGCGCGTAGCAGTTAGCATCTTCACCTTGCACAGCATTTGCCGTCAGCGCGACGATTGGCAGTCTTTGAGTCTCTTGGTTAAGTTCCTCTTTGCGTTGTTCTATTTGACGAATGCTTGATGCAAGTGTGTATCCGTCCATTTCGGGCATGTGGCAATCGGTTAGCAATAGCCCATAGCGTTTATCTTTCAAGGCATTCAGAGCCAGCACTCCGTTATCAACTATGTCGGCATGGACACCAATATTTTCAAGTTGCTTAGCGATGACTTGCTGGTTGATAGGGTGATCTTCCGCGACCAGAATCAGCCTACCATTGTTCTCAGCTTGTTCGCGAGTCTCTTCAGCGATAGGCGCTTTAGCTTCGCTATCCACTGGTGAGATTAGATTGTCGTGACTGACGGGTTTCGTTAGAACATGCACAAGGTTATCGGGTAGCAGCGGATTGACCGACAAGCACCAAGAGTTGCCTAAAGGCTCAGGCGAGAGCATTGGATTTTGGTTGATCACCGTGAAGCGTGTTGAGCTTGTATGTTGTTGAATCCATGCATCGGTAATCGCCAGTTGCTGCCATACAGACATCACAACAAAGATGTGTTTTGGCTGATGTTTGACGACCATCTCTTTGAGCAGGTGCTTTTGATTAATATGCAGAACCTTTGGTTCAAGGCCGAAGTGTTTCAGATATCGGCACAGCTCTTCTTGTTGCAGAACGTAACCAACCACATACACCTCGTGAGAGTGATTGCCCACACCTAGTTCAATAGTATTTTCAACATCCGAAGTGCAGAGTAAAGTTTGTGGCAGAGCCAAAGCGTTGTTGACTGCCTGTTCAGGAGTACAAGTTGGGAGGGTAACGGTAACCGTAAAGTGGCTGCCTTTTCCTTCTTCACTCGACAACTCTATGGTGCCATTCATCTGTTCAATCAACTTCAAAGCGATAGACAGCCCAAGCCCTGTGCCCCCAAAACGGCGGCTGGTGGTTTTGTCGGCTTGTTCAAAAGGTTGGAATAAACTTTGTTGTCTGTCTTTCGGGATACCGATACCCGTATCTGAGACGGTGAGGCTAATTCTCTGTTGATGTTCGTTTTTCTCAATAACGTCGACATGTAACGAAATAGTGCCATGTTCGGTGAACTTAATCGCATTATTGAGGAAGTTATTCAGAATCTGGTGGAGTCGTATGTCGTCTGCAAACAACCACTGAGCGAGGTTTGGGTCTTGCCAATAGTGGAAGGCCAAGCCTTTTTGTTGTGCATGAATGGATTGCGGTTGTACGATGCGCGCTAATACTTTGCCTAATTCAATCTCGGTAGGGTTAAGTTCTAGTTTTCCCGCTTCAATCTTGGAGTAATCGAGTACGTCATTAACGATGTGCAGTAAGTTACGAGCAGACTGATTCAATCCACCGTGTAAGTTCAGCAACTCTTCACTCAGCTGATGTTCCTGCATTAACTCTAATAGCCCTAAGATCCCACTGATTGGGGTGCGAACCTCATGACTGATAGTCGCTAGGAATTGCGACTTAGCAGCGGTGGCACTTTCTGCTTTCTGGCGAGCATTGTCTAAAGCCTGTTGCTGTTTTTTCAGCAGGGTGATATCTGTAATCACCGTGTTCCATTCGATAGCGTGGCCGTTTGATACTTGGCTATTAAATTTTACCCATTTAACTTCACCAGACGCTAGTTGTACTTGCTGTTCGCTTTCCCAATGCCCAGATTCAATAGCTTCGAGCATACTGGTTTCAAAGTGGGGCAAGTCCTCCTTCGAGATAAGATCAAACAGGTGTTGAGGGTGCTCTTTTACGCTATCCACGGATAAGCCGAATATATCGGTTACACCTGCGCTGACGAAGCTAAACTGGATATTCAAAGCCAGTTTGGGGTTTGTTTGGATATGTTTGAGCACAACCCCGTCAATATTGTCGGCCAATGTTTGTAAATGAGCTTCTGCGGCTTTGGCTCGTTGTTCTGCGACTTTTCGCTGCTCGATTTCCGCTGCCATCTTGCGATTCCAGAATACGATCACGAAGATGACTATAAAGATCCCAAGCCCGATGATCACCGACCATTTAGCCACTTCTCGTGGCGACAAGCCTTCTTGGTATTCATAGGTCAGCCATTTATTTTCCAAGCGCTCAAGTTCATTGGCAGGCAATGCGCTAATGGCTTTGTTGATAATGCTCAGTAGCATGGGATGGCGGAAGTTGACCGCGAGAGCTAAAGGAGCGCTGTTTTGCTCATTAATGGTGCCAGTGATTTTAAGTTGCCCAACATAGTCTTGATGCAATAAAGGTGCAGCATGATGAAGTGAAGCGAGCGCGAAACTGATCTCGTCTTTCTGTAATGCTTGGAAAGCGCTCACGTGATTGATGTAAGGGACGGCTTGGCAAGTCAGGCAGAGAGAAGGTAGAACTGTTGTGCCTCCAGAATCTTCAATCATACCAATCGCTTCGGTGCCACTTGGCGCAAAGTTGCCTAACCGATCAGATCGACTCAATAACACCCATGGTTCAAAACTGTAGGCTTGAGTGAAGTCCATGTATCGCGCTTTATCTGTGGTTGGCGTGATGTTGGTTAGCACCATTGTCTCACCATTATTGAACGCGACCTCGGCTGCTTCTGGGGTTAGGTAAGTGGTACTTTCAAATGACACGCCGAGCACATTACTTATTAGATTTAAGACGTCAGCAGATAAGCCGGAGTGTTGCTGTTGCTCATTGGTAAAGTCGTAAGGATACCAATTGGAGTGTGTGCCTACAGGGATGGAAGGGTTTTTATCAAGCCAGTTCTTTTCGTCTTGGGTTAAGTTCAATGTTCCATAGTCCAGCAACATCGAGTGTTGAGATGGGGCAAGCCATTGATTGTAAATCGACTGCAGCGAACCTTGCTTGATGTCCTCTAAAGCAAAGTTGATTCGGCTGAGTAGTTTATGTTTTCCTTTTTTGACGGCGAAGTGCAAGTGGTCAGCTGGCAGATCAGGAAGGACTGATAGTGTGAGTGAGTCTTTAGGCTGTTCACGTAGCAGCGCAGAAAGGGCAAGCGCATCCCCAATGTAAGCGTCGACACGATTATCTTCAATCGCCGTGAAGGCCGCTTGCGTGCTGTCTAATGTTGTAATTCGACTATCAGGAAGCAGGCTAGGAAGAAGATCATTGAGCGCAAACCCTTTCTCTAGCGCTAAGTTTGCGGTTGCCAGTTCACTCAAGTCGTTTATTTTCAGGTTTTGAGTAATCACCGCTCGTCGAATCGAGAACATGGGTTCACTAAAGGTCATGTATTCTTGGCGCTCTTTGGTCGAAGAGACACCGACCAACAAATCTAATTCACCCTTTTCAAATGCACTAAGTACGCCGCTAAATGTTGGGTACAGCTCAATCTGATATTTGAAGCCTGCGTTTGCCGATACCTCATCCAACATGCTGATAAGTAGCCCTTCTGAAACTCTGTACCCAGAGGGAGTTTGATGTTGATAGCTATAAGGAACCATGTTGTAAGAAGGCAGGCCGACACGTAATACAACTTGGTTATTCGACGAGTTTTCTAAAGGTTTGCTTTCAGCAAGGATCTGCAGTGGCCACATAAATACCGTAAGGCAACTCAATAGAAAGGCGACACACCCCGTTTTCGTTTTTGTAGCATTGTTCTGCATAAAGACATCCTGTCGTTTACGTATTCATTTGGGTTTGACGGTGTGTTCAACTAACTGCGGCCAAAGGCGTTTTGGTTAGTGTGGGTAATGCAAAATTGTCTGCTTGCTGTAATGCCATACGCTGCAAAAGGGCGAGGCTGGTTTGGTCTGCTTTTAGGTGGATCTCAATTTGGCGCTTAATTTGCTCGAGCTTGTCTTGTAGGCCCAAGGTTTGATAACACAATGCCAACAAGAAGAAGGCTTCGACATCATTGTCTGAGAACTCATTCATTGAGATGCTCTCAATACGCTCTTTCGCAACCTCTTGCTGATCAAGTTGAATGAGCTGCAAGGTACGGCAAAGCTTCAATAGTGGTTTACTAAGCGCATTCGATTTTTCGGAGTGAGAGAGCCTTTGCCAAGCGGCTTCTGGCTTCCAGTTTACTAACTCTTTTTGAGAGAGGGCTAAACTGTCTACCCACAAGATAAGTGCTCGCTTACCTGCTGAGTCCCAAATCGAATGCGGGACTAATTGGGCTAGCGATTTGAGGTACAGAGTCGCTTGTTCGACATTGTTATCGAGCAATTGAAGCCAAACCATGGTGTTGGTCAGTTCGATGTTGCTGCCATTGACGGTGAGCACTTGCTCAATGAGAGTGTTAGCTGACTCGAAGTCACTGGTATTTAAGCAGATCTTAACCTTAAGCTGTTGTAGCTTGATATTGCGAGGGTTGTCTTCAATCAAGCCATCTATTTGACTGAGGGCGTCGTGATAATGCTGTTTGGCGATATGGATTTCAACGAGCTTGATCTTTGCAGGCTGGTAATCATGAAGCTGCAGCAGTCCATTCAACATGGCTTGTGCTTCATCGAGGTGTTGGTTTTTTATCAGAATGTTCGCCATATAGATGATGGCATCTTTCAATGTCGACGAGTCAGGGGCTTGTCCAAAGAGTGGCTTTACCGCGTTGAGTCCGTTCTTGAGATAGGCCTGCTCTAATGTTGAAAAGTATTGTTGTCGAGAGAGTGCCGACGTAACTCTTTTTATTATGTCATCGGCACGTATTGGTTTAATCAAGTAACCATCAGGCTCGAAGTTAGCATAACCAAAGAAGGTATCTTGGCTGTCATTACCAGTGACGATAAAGACAATCGTTTGTGGCTTGATCAATTCTTTTTGCTGCAAAAACTCAAGCAGTTGTAAGCCATTACTTCCTGAGCCTAAATCGTGGTCAATCAATAAGATATCGAACCGATGTGTGCGGCAAGCCCCAATTGCATTTTGTGCATTGGAAGCACTAATTACATTGTTATTTGGTACGCCTAACTTGATAAGCAGTGCGCGTGTTGCACTTTGAATCACACTGCTGTCATCAATGATGAGATAGCGCGAACGGGCGAGTATATCCATATAGTAGCCTTCTGACGTATTGAGTCTTGCCACTTTATTACCCCAATCGTAGTAAACAACTAATCATCCTAGCTGGTTAAAACGCTCGATAACTGCGTTAGAATTTTTGATTGTAGAATAACTACTTACCAAAAAATCTGCCTTGTTCTCGAACCTTTTTCCTGCGCTATTTCTGATCATTTACTTACTGTGATTGGTATTCTCTATGAATTAGCGGCTTATTTATTAACCACTTAAGTGTAGAAGTGATTTCAATGAATAGCCATAAGTTGCATATTAATGCGCACGGGGTAATGTATAGAAGGTGACGTTGGTTCAGTAGGTTAGCGTGTTTGAAAAGATAGGTAAGAATCCAGATACAAAAAAGACCGCACGAGGCGTAATGCCAGTCAGTTAAGCTGACTGGCATTTTTTCTATTTGTCGCATATTTCTTGGGTTTCAGTTTCACCCAGCGAAGATAACTTCTATCTTCTCTTCGGGGTGGCAGGATAAACATGGATATTTTCTGTAGTAGTACTTCATAGTGTTTAGGGAGTTTCCCAGGACTCGTTAAAGGTAAAGCTGCAAAGTATTGAGTCACAGCCATGGCACTACTCGTAAAGCTTAATTGATTCGGCCAGACGCTATCTAACTTACTCGCGGCCTTTGTCATAACCTGCCTTATAAGGTTATAGGCTAACAAAATCCCCCAGAGCTCCTGTCTAACCATATCTGGGCGCTTACTTCGCAATGTATATTCACTATCAAGCAAAGTTTGCTTCATTTCCCTATAGCCTAATTCGATTTCCCAACGATAGCGATAGAGCTCTACGATGTCTTCTCCAGGAAAGCGCAACCCATCACGCATTGATGTAAGTACCTGATACTCTTTACCTTTGATGACTTTCGATACCAACCTTGCTTCTATTATCTCAGGCAGGTCACTGAACTTCTTCCTTGCCTGAAGTGATGTTTTTATAGCAACGATAGCATCACTCTGGCTGTATTTATGGACAACTTCATACTGAAAGTCTTTTCTCACAGGGAGCATCCAATGCCTTTCTTGACCTACTTTGTTCCAGCGATTAAGCAGCCCTAAAGAGTAATATCCTTTGTCAAAAATAGTCAGTGATTGATCTGGCGTTTGTTCTATAAGCTCTTCTGCGAGCCGCATTTCGCTGGTGCGATAGTCAGAGAATGCACTATCGATTAGCTGATGACTTGTAAGCTCCATCAAACAAACCATACGAACCTTAGGGTAAATATTCTCAGATGATTGATTGCGCTGCGCTTTAAACTCTTGATGATTTTCGGGTGTATCTGTCGTTCTCCAAACGACACCATCGACGG
>NZ_PIGD01000035.1:0-18664 GCF_003050085.1 Vibrio sp. 10N.286.48.B8
ATCAATATCTATAACAATATGAGGCCCCATCTCAGTCTCATGATGAAAACTCCAAATGAGGTGCATGAAAAAAGCCAACAGCTGGCGCTGTTGGCTTAGTAAAAAACTGTCAACGTATTTTAGGACGAGACAACAAATATTGAGCGAGCATTGAACAACAAACCTCTTAAAAACCGCACACAGTAAATATCAAAACTATCAATAACTTTTCTCTTAAATGAAATCGAAATGAATCTTTCATATCAGTGAAACGGTTTAGCCACGTAAGTGAAATACGTCCTGTTCAAGATAGCTTCAAACGACACCCCTACTGTCTCGTTAAAACTCTAATCCAATACCTCGATATCGATTTCATCCAAAAGGAAACGAAGATGAATAAGCTAATTTTGGCAGGCGTTCTTTCCGCGACAACGGCAATGCCAGCGTTCGCAACGACTCAAGTCACTTGGTGGCACGCAATGGGCGGCCAGCTTGGAGAAACAGTAAACAAAATTGCGACCGACTTTAATGCGTCTCAAGATGATTACGAAATCACGCCAATCTACAAGGGCTCATACACAGAGACCTTAACCGCGGGTATCGCGGCATACCGAGCAGGTGAAGCACCCAATATTCTACAAGTCTTCGATGCAGGCGCAGCAACCATCATGAACGCCAAAGGCGTCGCGAAACCGGTACAGGATATTCTGTTTGAGTCAGGCTACAACTTTAATTCAAACGACTACCTAGCTGGCGTTCGTAACTTCTATGCCGACAACCAAGGCAAGATGGTTGGTATGCCTTTCAACAGTTCGACGCCGGTTCTTTACTACAACAAAGATCTTCTCGCAGAAGTAGGAGCCGAAGCGCCTAAAACTTATGAAGAACTCGAAGTGGTTGCTAAGAAGCTAAAAGCAGAAGGTCACATCGCCTTTTCTCAATCTCTGACGCCGTGGATCATGTTCGAGAACTTTAAGTCTCGCCACAATCTGCCAGTCGCGGACCAAAACAACGGCTACGATGGCTTGTCCACTAAGATCATGTTCAACACCAAAGACATGATGATGCACGTCAGCAAAATGAAAGAGTGGTCAGATTTAGGCTACTACAAGTATTACGGCAGCGACTGGGATGCAAACCAAACACCTTTCGAGCGCCAAGAAGTGGCGATGTGGATGGGTTCTTCTGGTTCATTCGGTGGCTTACGTAACCGCGTACCTTTCGAGTTGGGCACCACCTACCTTCCCTACTGGAAATCAGTTAACCCAGATGCAGGCTTAACCTTCATTGGTGGTGCCGCTCTGTTTGCACTCAATGGCCACGATCAACAGCAAGACAAAGGTGTCGCCGCGTTCTTTGATTACTTAACTAAGCCTGAAACTCAAGTTTACTGGCACAAAACTACTGGCTACGTTCCGGTAACGACAGCGGCTTATGACTTAGCGAAAGAGTCTGGCTACTACAAAGAGCAACCAGACGCAGAAGTGGGTGTTAAGCAGCTAAGCCTAAAATCGGGTGAGTGGACTAAGGGTTATCGTTTAGGTTACTACCCTCAGATTCGTGAAGTGATGCATCGTGAATTCGATAACATCTTCGCTGACCGTTCTAGCGTCGAGAACAGCCTAGACAAAGTCGAAGATGAAAGCAGCAAGCTATTAAAACGCTTCGCTCGCACCATGAACTAGATAGGTTGATGAGCTAGCTCTGTTTATGGACTGGATCTGTTAATGAAATAGAGCGGTTCAACAGCTTAAAACTTAGCGAACCAAAGCAGTTCATTCCTCCTCACTACTTGTCCGTCACCTTGAATCAATAGAGTGATAACGAGTCGTGAGGAGGTTCTTCACTCACGCCATCTCTTGCTCCAAAAACTACAACTCAACTGGAAGCATGCCTTGTTATAGCGCGAGTGGTCACGGTAACTAACAGTGGTTCAAGCCACTCATTTGGGGACTACCCTGTGGAACGACGTCAGCAATTTTTTCACTCTCCACTGCCTTACTTATTTTTGGCGCCTCAGATACTCATCATCGCGGTTTTCTTTATCTATCCGGCGGCAAAGGCGGTGTATCTCTCCTTTATGCTGGAAGACCCTTGGGGCACATCTTCGCTCTTCGTGTGGTTTGAGAACTATCAAATGTTATTCGAATCGAGTGAGTACCTAAGCTCGATTAGCTTCACTCTGATGTTCGCGATCGTGGTGTCTTTCTTGTCGCTAGCGTTGGCGCTGCTGCTCGCCGTCAAAGCCGACAACATCATTCATGGCCAAGGGGCTTACAAAGTCACCCTCACGTGGGTATATGCCGTTGCTCCCGCGATTGCAGGCGTTATCGGTGCCTTCCTGTTTAACCCGCACATTGGTGTGTTCACAGAGATATTTGCAGTGGTGGGTTGGGATTTCAGCTTCCAGACGGATCCTGTGGATGCCACATTTGCTCTTATTTTGGTTTCGGTGTGGAAACAGGTTTCGGTAAATTTCATCTACTTTCTGGCAGGGCTTCAGTCGATCTCTTACGCAGTAAAAGAAGCGGCGATGCTGGATTGTGTCAGCGACTCGAAACGTTTCTGGACGATTACCTTCCCGCTACTCGCACCAACTGGTTTTTTCCTGCTGGTCATCAACCTTACTTACTCGTTCTTTGAAACTTTTGGCGTCATAGACACCATGACCAACGGCGGCCCTGGTGGCGGCACTACTTCGTTAGTGTACAAGGTGTATCGAGATGGGTTTGTTGGCGCAGATTTAGGCGGCAGCTCTGCACAATCTGTTGTGTTGTTACTACTGGTACTCACTCTTACATTTATCCAGTTTCGCGTTGTAGAAAAGCGTGTTCATTACTAGCCCACTACAGCTAGGTTTTAACGCGACAGGAGTTATTTATGAAAAGTAATAAGATCTCTGACCACCTAATTTTAATTGCTGGGATGCTGTTCATGTTGGTCCCTATTTGGCTAATCTTCGCCAGCTCGACGCATAACCCAAACACCATTGTCAGCGATGGCTTGCAGTGGTTACCGGGCGATAACTTTACAGCCATTTATAGCGAAGCTTGGAACAAAAGCATGGGCTTCAGTGGTGAAGTCACCGCTAGCAAAATGATCGCCAATTCGATGATCATGGGACTAGGTTTTGCGATCGGTAAGATCATCATTTCGATGATGGCCGCGTTTGCTTTGGTCTACTTCAGGCTGCCTTACGCCACGGCTTGGTTTTGGCTGATCTTCGTAACCCTGCTGTTACCACTAGAGGTTCGTATTATCCCATCTTATGAAGTGCTTGCTGGGCTTGGGCTGCTTAATAGCTACACAGGTTTAATTCTACCTCTGATCGCATCAGCCACCGCAACCTTCTTTTTTAGACAGTTCTTCAAAACCATCCCCGATGAATTATTAGAAGCTGCACAGTTGGATAACGCAGGTCCGTTTCGATTCTTTGTCGACATCTTACTGCCACTGTCTAAAACCATGATCGCCGCGATCTTCATCATCATGTTTGTGGTGGGTTGGAACCAATATTTGTGGCCAATCATGATGACCACGGACGAAGGCTACAACACCATCGTGATGGGCATCAAACAAGTACTCAACAACATCAATGAAACCAGTTTACCGCGCTACGACTATGTTTTTGCCATGGTGATTTTAGCTATGTTGCCACCCGTTTTAGTGGTGGTTGTATTTCAGCGTTGGTTTGTAAAAGGGCTAGTAGAAAGTGAAAAATAGCAACGACACAACTCAAATGACCGATAACCGCATTCAATCACTCGATGAGTA
Source organism: Vibrio sp. 10N.286.48.B8 (assembly GCF_003050085.1). Classification (NCBI taxonomy): domain Bacteria; kingdom Pseudomonadati; phylum Pseudomonadota; class Gammaproteobacteria; order Vibrionales; family Vibrionaceae; genus Vibrio; species Vibrio sp. 10N.286.48.B8. Next base: position 3,754 of record NZ_PIGD01000035.1, read on the forward strand.
CAAGACGTCTCACCCAGCTTCTCCGCAAAAATCAGAGGACACCCCGATGCCAAAGTTAAAACAAACGTTAGGGCACACCCAAGCCACTCACGATCGTACGCACAAAGCACCTACTATGTTAGGCATCAAAAACTTGGTAAAGACTTATGAGAACGGTCATCGTGCAGTGAAAGATGTCTCACTTGATATCGCAAAGGGTGAATTTCTTGTGTTGGTTGGCCCATCGGGCTGCGGCAAGTCTTCTATCCTACGTTCAATTGCGGGGCTGGAAAGCATCTCTGGCGGCGAGATTCACTTGGGTGGGCGCCGTGTTGATAACGAAAAGCCAGCTCAACGAGATATCGCAATGGTCTTTCAAAATTACGCACTCTACCCTCACATGACAGTGTACAAAAACCTCGCTTATGGTTTAAAGAACCGAGGTGTAAGCCAACACGTGATTGAAGAGAAGATTGAGAAAGTCGCCAAGACACTGAGAATCGAAGAGTACCTAGACCGCAAGCCAGCCAAGCTTTCGGGTGGTCAGCGCCAGCGTGTTGCTATGGGACGAGCGATTGTACGCGACCCTCAACTGTTCCTGTTTGATGAGCCTTTGTCTAACCTAGATGCCTCATTGCGCGCTCACATGAGATTAGAAATCAAAAAGCTGCAACGCGAGCTAGGCGTAACCAGTGTTTACGTGACTCATGACCAAGTTGAGGCTATGACACTGGCAGATAGAATTGTGGTTCTCAACAAAGGCCAAATAGAACAAGTCGGCACACCAAGAGAGGTCTACCACCAGCCTGCCAGTACCTTTGTAGCAAGCTTCATTGGTAGCCCCGCGATGAACTTCTTAACTGCCACGCTCGATGATGGCTATCTTGAAATCGGCGATCAACAAATGTATCTACCCGAATATGCGCACGTTAAGGACGCGACTATCACTCTTGGCATTCGCCCTGAACATTCTGAGGTTTGTAGCGATTTAATCATGAACGCACTGCCGCTGGAATTACGTATCAGCGTGGTTGAGCCTTTAGGGCCTAATCAGTTAGTTCATGGCTTTGTGAACGAACAACCCTTTATTGCAGTCACACCCGAAACAACTTTGTGCCAAGCTGTCCCCCTCGGTCTAAGCATTGATAAATCGAACCTGCATATTTTTGACAGTCGTGGGAAGCGTATTCAACCAAATAACTTTACTTCACAAGAGTCACGCGAAGAGGTAACAAGCTTAACGACGGCTCTCGCTTAATCGAGTACACTGATATTTAATGCGTTTTTACGGTGCGTCTTTAAGAAGGATTAATTATGTCGTCTATCATCGTAGGTCATCGGGGTGTAGCAGGTACTCACCCAGAAAATACCAAGGCAAGCATTGAACAAGCCGCTAAACTCGGTTTGAAATGGATTGAAGTAGATATTCAGCCAACTCAGGATGATCAACTTGTGGTTTGTCACGACCACACCCTTGAGCGCTGCAGCGATGGCAAAGGTCGTGTCGACGAACACACCCTTGCAGAACTGCGTCAGCTTGATTTTGGCAGTTGGAAGTCTGAGCAGTTCGCTGGTGAAAGAATATTGACGCTGGAAGAATTGCTCGCGCTTGTTGAGCAGCATGATCTCAGCGTCAACTTAGAGATTAAAGTCGACAGTCGACATCAAGCCCCTCATGTCGTTGATTTGCTACATACAGAGTTGATTCGTTCAAATCTAGACACCGACAGAGTGCTGCTTTCAAGTTTCAGCCATCAAGTGGTTTCTGAAATGGCTCGTCACCTGCCGAGATACCGCGTTGGTGTAATTACAGAGCAACTGACTCAAGCCGACTTGATGTTGATTGACGAAGTTAAAGCGTTCAGCTGCCACATGAACTACGAACACGTGATTCAGAGCGATCTCGATACACTAGGTGAAGCAAAAATCCAAACATGGTGCTACACCGTAAACGATCCGTCTCACTTCAAATTCATCTCAAAAGTAGATGCCGTATTCACTGATTTCCCGAATCAATTTACCTCTATAAATTGACCAAGCGAATACTGTAAAACAACCCCGAGAGGCTTTAAAACTAACTCTCGGGAAACCTCAAAATTAGGTAGCAAACACAAGTGAGTAGGAGTACATTCCGCTACTCACTTGGTTTCATTAGCTCGCTCTATTTAGACAGCTTCATTGGTTACTTAATTTATGGATCTCATTTTTAGTCCAACCTTCCCAATTTTGGGTGCAATCTTCATTTTCGCCGCTATTGTTCGTGGCTTCTCAGGTTTCGGTTTCACCTTAGTGGCATTGCCATTAAGTGCGTTATTCGCCCCTGTTATCGAACTGGTTCCCGTTTTCATGCTAATCGACCTATTGGGCAATATTCAATTGCTGCCTAAGGTTCGAAAACACGTCAACTGGCGCTGGGTTTCAAAGGTATTTATCCCTTGCCTAGCCTTTACGCCTGTCGGCTTACTTCTACTTAAATCCGTTAGCCAAGACACGATCATCTTGATCATCAGTGTCTTCATTTTTGCGTCTGCACTTATGATCTACAGAGGTTTCCAGTACAAAAATGAACCTAGATTTGCTCCCTATATTCTAGGCAGCCTTGCAGGGGTAATGAACGGCGCAGCATCGATGTCAGGGCCTCCGATTGGCACGCACGCATTGGCAAGCCCAGTCGCACCACACATTGCTAGAGCTGGCCTGATCGCATTCTTTGTATTGGCGGATTCCACCGCGTTTGTTTCAGCATCGATCGCAGGATTGGTCGATCGAGATATGGTGTGGCTAACTCTCGCGCTCTTACCAAGCAGCATGTTTGGCGGTTATGTGGGTTCTAAACTATTCGAGAGATTTGGTGGAGCAAAGTTTAAGCCAGTCACCATTGCACTGCTCATCGTGATTGCGATATTCAGTGCAGGTCGAGTTTTACTGTAACTGGCTTTAGCGGTTGACTTTGGAAGTTGGTTTCGCGAATTGACTGCGCTAATTGATTCCGGAAAATGATTGAGAAAATTGGGTACCAATGACTACCATTCGATATGGATAGGGGTACCCATTTTTACAAGTTGGAGAAACTCATCCATATCTTGATTAGTTAATGCGATACAGCCATCCGTCCAATCAAAGCTTTGAATAAAGCTAGGTGAACGGTGCTCTCCGTTTTTGATGCCGTGGATTTTGATGTTCCCGCCAGGATCCACATCATTTTGCTCTGCCCATTGCATGTCCGAAGGTTGCGGGTAATTAATATGTACTGAGCGATAAAAGTCCGACTCTTTCATCACATAATCGAGTTGGTATTCCCCTTCAGGCGTTCGGTTGTCTCCCTCAAAGCGTTTATGCCCTTTCGGTTGTTTGCCTAGCGCAATACGAAATTCCTGAATCACCTCTTCACCCTTGAGCAGGTACATTCTGCGTTTAGACTTATCAACTTTGACCAAGGTGACCACTTGCAGCAACGAATCTGTATCAGAAGAGGAAGCTGGTAGAGTATAAAACTGTCGAGATGAGCTTTGAGGTGGACGTATAGATGAACCTTGAGACAACTGGGCAACTTGTTCGCCAGAATTACTGCTAAGGACATCATCCACAATAATCACATGTTTGGAGTTTGAATTAGATGAAGACGTTGAGACACGTTGAGAGTGAGCTGGTGCCGACTCGAATACAATCGTCTCGATCGCCGTCGCGTCAGAGACTATTTTCTCGACTACGACCTGCTCAGCATTCGCGTTCGGAACCACAAACAGTAAACACAGTAATAAAGACCAAAACAGACGCACCCTCAAATCTCCTCAAAACGCATGGACATGGTTCGTGACTGAGTTTCCATTCCTAACGACTCATAGAAACCCTTAGCTTGCTGATTAAACTCCATCACTTCTAACCTAAGCTCGATAGCACCACTCGCTTGCGCCCATTGATTGAATGACTTCATCAGCGCTCTGCCGACGCCTTGACTCTGAACCTGATCGTTCACCACAATCGTATTCACCCTTGCCACCTTATGCGACTGAATAAAGCTAACCCCTTTATTCTGCGTTACCTTCCCAGCTAAGAAGCCAACCACCTGTTGATCGTCAACCGCAACAAAGAAAGCGCCAACCGAATCAAGCATCAATCCCAACCAATATTCTTCACTATCACCTAAACCCTGTGAGGCTGGCGCAAACACCATAGGAGCACCAAGGTGGTGTTGACGGTTTATCTGTTCAGAGAGCTCCAAGATCGAGCTAATATCAGTTACCTTGGCGGTCCGGATTTGCATATCATCACCTTGTTTGAATTCAATAACACCTTAGCAAAAATGGCTTAATTGTGCACCGTTACACTGGTCAACTCAGACGCTCTGTGAAGGCGGGTTATTAATATTAGGCTCTAAGTTTAGGTAAATTGTTCCGCAAATCTCAGGCACATTGCCAGCCTTTGAGTGCTACTATCTCTGTAGAATCAATACACTAACGACGACTAACGACTGGATACCCATATGATTAAGTTTGCTGTAATTGGAACCAATTGGATTACACAAAAGTTTGTTCAAGCTGCTCACGAATCTCAATCGATGCAACTTGCTGCGGTTTACTCTCGAAATCTAGACAGTGCGGCACAGTTCGCCCAAGAATTTGACGTTGAAGCGACGTATGACTCACTCGACGCATTGGCAAATGACAAAACGGTTGAAGCCGTGTACATCGCTTCACCGAACTCACTTCATTGCGAGCAATCTATCTTCATGATGGAACACGGTAAGCACGTTATCTGTGAAAAGCCGGTTGCATCAAACATTGATGAAGCAACACGCATGTTCGAAGTGGCTGAGAAAAACGGCGTAGTGTTGTTCGAGGCGTATAAATCTCAATTCCTACCAAACTTTAAGCAAGTCCAACTCGGCCTAGAAAAGATTGGCAAGGTACATAAAGCGCACATCAATTACTGCCAGTATTCATCACGCTACCAAAAATACCTAAACGGCGAGAACCCAAACACCTTCAACCCAGCTTTTTCTAACGGATCGTTGGTTGATATTGGCTTTTACTGCGTAGCCGCAGCAGTCGCGCTATTTGGTGAGCCGGAGAATGCACAAGCTTCTGCGAAGCTGCTTGAGTCAGGTGTCGATGCTCATGGCTGTGCGATCTTCCAGTATCCTGAGTTTGACGTAACGCTTGCTCACTCTAAAGTCAGCGACTCTTATGCTCCAAGTGAGATCCAAGGTGAATTAGGGGCGATCATCATCGATCACATTGCTGAATGCACCGACGTTAAGATCCGCTTGCGTGATGGCACGGTAGAAAACCTTACTCAAGTACAAAGCGAGAACTCCATGAGTTACGAAGCACAAGCCTTTGCTAGCTGCATTGCTGGCGACCACACGACACAAGCGCAAGCCCAACAGCGTGCTTTAACCGTTGCCAAGTTAATTACAGAGATGCGTCAGCAAATTGGTGTCGTTTATCCAGCGGATAAATAACGTCACAGCGTAAGTTAACAAGCTGATTTTTAAGACATACTGATTTATACATAACTAAATTTAATCTTTACGACAAATAACTGGATTAGTTGATTGGGGTGCCATCTGTTTAAATCCGCGTTCGATATCTATCGTATTTATTTAATTTATTGAAGGTGTGTAAAGTGTTTTCAGTTGATGATCGCGTTGTAGCAACAAAAGGTGTTGAACTAGGTGAAATGGTAGTAACTGGCCTAAGTGCTGGTGGTGGCTACGTTCACGTTACAACGGTAGAAGGCGCAATGACGCTTACTTACCCAGCACAAGATCTTAAAAAAGCATAGTTTAACCACTCTGCCCTTTTAGTAGTCACTCTGCTAAAGATAACAAAATTGAGGCTTTGGCTGACTTCACTCTTCTGCATTAGAGTGAGCAGCCAGAGCCTTTTTTATGCCTGCAATTCCTTACCAGTCTTCCCATTAGTATACTCGTCGCAGTAAAACCGAATCCAACAGACAATAGAATCAATCAAAGAGTATTTACACTAAGTACTTATTGTCTGTTGATACACACTGTCTATTAGCGCTTAGTTTTAGCAAGACTTTCTGTTACATTAGCATTAGCTTATATTTATAATAACCTGAACTGAGGGAAGCTATGAAGCTTTACATTTACGACCACTGCCCTTTCTGCGCAAGAGTCGCCTACATTGCTCAATCTCTAGGCTTGGACATCGAGCTTGTCTCTGTCGATTATGATGACGCCCAAACTCTTATCGATTTGATCGGTAAAAAGATGGTACCCGTCTTACAAAAAGACGACGGATCTATCATGGCAGAGAGCCTAGATATTATCGCGTACTTCATGGACCTAAAATCAAGCGACGAGCAGCGTGTACCATCAGAGCAAGCTGCTCTTTTCCAAAGCCGTGCTTTCCCTCTTACTCAACAGATTGGACGCCCACGTTGGTGGAACCTTGACTTGGCTGAATATCGCTCAGCTGGAGCCAAAGAAGCTTGGCGTGCAAGTAAAGAGACCGAAGATTTTAACTTTGAAGAACTCTTAGAAAAGACGCCTCAGTTCGTTCAACTGATTAACCCATTACTGAAAGATGCCGAACTCTTACTGGATATAGAGCATGGTGAGTCATCACAGCCTCTTATCGATCAAGCGGTGTACTTCTCTATGTTGCGCGGTTTCTGCGTAGAGCCAAGCATCACATGGCCACCAGCGCTAGAACGTTGGTTAGAGAAGCAAAGTGAACCGCTGAAGCTCTCTTTACTTCGATAAAAACGGTCTCTGCTTCGCTAGCGCGATTGCAACGAGCACAAACAAAAAATCGAAGCTCTCAGGTATCAACCCTGCTAGCTTCGATTTTCTTTTATCTGGCCATTCTATTTCTCTAAGGCTTTGTCTTACAGCAGACGCCTTCTCAAACCGGTTCGCTCTAAGATTCGGGTCGAGATCTCTTCTACCGATAATGAAGACGTGTTGATATAAGGTATCGCTTCTCGGCGGAACATCGCTTCTACCGTTTGTAGCTCATACAAACACTGCGAATCACTCGCGTATTCACTGCCCGCTAAACGGTTCTCACGAATCTCAGTCAGCCTTTCTGCGTCAATCGTTAAACCAAACAACTTGTGTCGGTATATCTCAAACTCAGGCAGCAGCTTCAAACGCGCTAAATCGTCATGGATGAATGGATAGTTCGCTACGCGTAGACCAAACTGCATTGCCATATACAAACTTGTTGGCGTCTTGCCACTTCGAGATACCCCCAGCAAGATGATGTCGGCTTCTTCCAGCCCTTTGAGCGTGATGCCATCATCGTGTGCGAGTGTGTATTCAATCGCAGCAATACGGTCGAAGTACTTCACCGAATCTTTGTTCACACTGCGTGAACGTTGCAGTTTAGGCACAGGTGCCATCTGAATATCATCCTGAACCTTCTGAACGATACTTTCCAACACGTCATAACAGTGCGCTGGCGCTTCAAGCAGCTTAGCCTTGATATCTGGAATCACGATTGAAAAGAACACCAATGGTTCGACTCCATTATCGCGATACGAAATCTCGATCTCTTTTAATAAATCAGAAAGTTTGTCCTCACTTTCCACAAACGGAAAGGTTTTTTCATTGGCTTTGAAGGGGAATTGACCTAGAACAACATGCCCTAAAGTCTCACATGTTATGGCCGTTCCATCAGAAACATAGAATACATCACGACTTTGAATATCAATTTGCATTTTTTATTTAATGTTTAAAATTATTTTGAGTAGGATGGGAACCATAATATATATAACAAAACCCTGCTGACTATTACGTCCCCCACAGCTTTAAAAAATAATTTACATTTTTTTAAACTGATACGTAATCGTTTGCCTTTAAATCCCTACAATGCTTGCTATGTTTCTGGAGAAATAAATGCAAAATAATACCCTATGGTTCAATGGCCTATCCATGGAAGATGTCGACAAAGTCGGCGGTAAGAACGCCTCACTGGGCGAGATGGTTTCTAACCTGTCCAATGCTGGTGTTTCTGTACCTAATGGTTTTGCTACCACTTCGTATGCGTTTAACGACTTTCTTGACTACAAAGGTCTTGATGAGCGCATCCACCAACTACTTGATGAACTTGATGTTGAAGACGTTGACGCACTGCGTAAGACAGGTGCAACGATTCGACAATGGGTCCTAGACGCACCCTTCCCAGAATCACTAGAGCAAGACATCCGTGATAACTACCGCGAGCTAATCGAAGACAACGAAGAATTGTCTGTAGCGGTTCGTTCATCTGCAACTGCAGAAGACCTTCCGGACGCTTCTTTCGCAGGCCAACAAGAGACCTTCCTTAACGTGAAAGGTATCGACGCTGTACTGGAAGCAACCAAGCACGTTTACGCTTCTCTGTTTAACGACCGCGCGATCTCTTACCGTGTACACCAAGGCTTTGACCACCGTGGCATTTCATTGTCTGCAGGTATTCAACGCATGGTTCGCTCAGACAAAGCCTCTTCAGGTGTGATGTTCACCCTTGATACAGAGTCTGGCTTCGACCAAGTGGTATTCATCACCTCTTCTTGGGGCTTGGGTGAAATGGTTGTACAGGGCGCTGTGAACCCAGATGAGTTCTACGTTCACAAGCCAATGCTAGAAGCGGGTCACTACCCAATCGTTAAGAAGACGTTTGGTTCTAAACTGATCAAGATGATCTACTCAACCAATCAAGAGATTGGCAAGCAAGTTGATATCATCGACACCGATACGCAAGAGCGTAATGAGTTCTCACTGAGCGATGAAGAGATCAAAGAACTAGCAAAACAAGCGATGATCATCGAGAAGCACTACCAACGTCCGATGGACATTGAGTGGGCGAAAGATGGTATCGACGGCAAGCTATATATTGTTCAAGCCCGCCCAGAAACCGTATGTTCTCAAAGCGACCAAAACGTTATCGAGCGTTACGAGCTAAACAACAAGGCCGATGTGCTAGTTGAAGGCCGTGCTATCGGTCAACGTATCGGTTCAGGCCCAGTTCGTTTGGTTGACTCTCTAGACCAAATGTCACTGGTTCAAGAAGGCGATGTACTGGTAACAGACATGACAGACCCAGATTGGGAACCTGTTATGAAGAAAGCGTCTGCGATTGTCACTAACCGTGGCGGCCGTACTTGTCACGCTGCAATCATCGCTCGTGAGCTTGGTATCCCAGCGATTGTTGGTTGTGGTACAGCAACAAGCAGCCTAAACGATGGCGATACCGTGACAGTGTCATGTTCAGAAGGCGAAACAGGCTACGTTTACAACGGCGAACTCGACTTTGAAATCAAACGTTCTGAGGTTGATGAGCTACCAATGCTGCCAACCAAAGTAATGATGAACGTGGGTAACCCAGATCGTGCCTTCGATTTCGCGCAAATTCCAAACGAAGGTGTTGGCCTTGCTCGTCTAGAATTCATCATCAACAAGATGATCGGTATTCACCCAAAAGCCCTATTGAACTTCGATGCACAAACTGACGAGCTAAAAGCAGAAATCAGCGAACGTATTCGCGGCTACAAAGATCCTATCGATTTCTACGTAAGCAAGCTAACGGAAGGCATCGCGACTATCGCTTCTGCATTCTGGCCTAAGCGTGTGATCGTACGTATGTCTGACTTCAAGTCGAACGAATACAGCAACCTTGTAGGCGGCAAAACGTTTGAACCACATGAAGAGAACCCAATGTTGGGCTTCCGTGGCGCATCTCGTTATATCTCGCCAGTATTCGAAGACTGTTTCGAGCTAGAAACTCAAGCGATCAAGCGTGTTCGTAACGAGATGGGTCTTAAGAACGTTGAAATTATGATTCCATTCGTTCGCACTCCAAGCGAAGCGGCATCGGTTATCGACATTCTGGCTAAGTTTGACCTACGCCGTGGCGACCAAGGTCTGAAAGTTATCATGATGTGTGAACTACCATCGAATGCAATTTTGGCTGAAGAGTTCTTGAAGTACTTCGATGGCTTCTCTATTGGTTCGAACGACATGACACAGCTGACGCTTGGCCTAGACCGAGATTCAGGTGACGTGGCACACCTCTTCGACGAGCGTAACCCTGCAGTGAAAGCGATGCTGAAAATGGCGATCGATGCAGCAACCAAAGCAGGTAAATACGTGGGTATTTGTGGCCAAGGCCCATCTGACCATGACGACCTAGCGGAATGGTTAATGGAACAAGGCATTAGCTCTGTTTCGTTGAACCCTGACACGGTTATCGATACATGGTTGAAACTGGGTAACGTAGCAAATAAATAAGTAACGCTTCTCGTGATACCTAAACGACAAAAGCCAGTCACGACGACTGGCTTTTTATTCTCCGAAAGCGAACAAAAATAATCTACCTATCACAACAAACATTGGTATCGAGCTGACCTTACGTTATGCTTTACGCAATTCTTCATTGAGATAATTGTCACCACGACAAACCTACCTTCAAGACCAATAAGACAGATATGAATTCGACTACCGCAACTCCCTCGCCTTCTCTTGGCCGACAACTCTATACAATGACATGGCCAATGTTGTTTGGGGTACTTTCCCTAATGAGCTTCCAGCTTGTAGATAGCGCCTTTATAGGTCAGCTAGGCGTACTGCCGCTCGCGGTTCAAGGCTTCACACTGCCAATACAGATGATCATCATAGGTATTCAGGTTGGGTTAGGCATCGCAACCACAGCAGTCATTGCAAGAGCCATTGGTGCCAATGAATTACGTTACGCGAAACAACTGGGCGGGCTAGTGATTGCAATGGGTAGCGTGAGTGTTGCGCTTTTTTCCGTCATCATTTATCTGCTTCGTGGACCCATCTTACAACTACTCGATGCGCCACCGACGGTTTTACCGATCATTGATTCTTACTGGATCTATTGGCTAGTCAGCTCTTGGACAGGTGCGCTGCTCTATTTTTACTACAGTGTGTGTCGAGCTAATGGTAATACCATGCTGCCCGGTTCAATGATGATCGCAACCAGTATCATCAACTTGATATTGGATCCAATCTTCATCTTTACTCTCGACATGGGCATCAATGGTGCAGCTATCGCGACCATCTTAGCTTTTGGTGCGGGCATCTTTATCGTGGCTCCCAAAGTGACCAAGAAACATTGGATGACGTTCGATTGGCACGATCTTGATATCGGCAAGAGTGTTCGATCAATTGGCAACATCATGGGGCCAGCGATGATCAGCCAACTACTGCCGCCAGTCTCTTCTATGTTAGCGACTAAGCTACTTGCTGGTTATGGCACCGCAGCCGTCGCAGCTTGGGCGTTGGGTTCTCGTTTTGAATTCTTCTCTATTGTGGCTGTGCTAGCACTGACGATGTCGATGCCACCTATGATTGGCCGCATGTTAGGGGAAAAGAACCTTGGGAACATACGTAGTCTTGTGAAGATTGCCGTTACCTTCGTGTTAGGTTTCCAATTGGTGATCGCACTGGTGACCTGGTTGTTCTCTGGCGGGTTGGCGAATCTCATGACTAGTGACAACGAAGTCTCAACGATTTTAAACTACCACCTACTGATCGTGCCTATTAGCTTAGGGCCTTTGGGTACCTGTATGCTTATGGTTTCTATCTCGAACGCTTTGGGCAAGTCTTACACCGCCTTGACGATATCTGCATTGCGTCTGTTCGCTTTCTTCTTACCTTGCTTGTGGGTTGGTTCGCAGCTCGCTGGCATTGAAGGCCTATTCTGGGGAGCTATGGTAGGTAATATACTTGCAGGCACCTGTGCATGGTTTATGTACCAGCGAGCTCTTGGGCAAGTCAAGGATAAGCTGGCCAAATAGGCAATTCACGAACTCATCAGTCAGCCATTTCCAACTAAACAAGCAGCTAATTTTAAGGCTGCTTTTTTGTACCTGAAACTTCAGTATATCTTCCATCCATTTAATGAATTTCACATCCCTTTAATTTCGAGAGTTTTTATAACTTGCCCTAGATCATTAAAACCTTCAAAAACGCAACCTTTGGTTTTAAATATGTAAACCTTGATGGGGTTTAAGAAATTAAACCACATCGAAGATGGTTTAGTGATCCTGTTCAAATTTCACTCTTAATTTTGGTTAAATTTCCGCTATTTGTTGGCGTTTTATACGCTTTTATCGGTTTACAGAAGTTTACTGCATCTTGCCTAAATACCACCAAAGGAGTAGATTTCAGTCATTGAGTTCAAAAATGTAAACCGAAATCATGAATGTAAAACAAGTTCGATTCACCGATGAAGACAGAGAATGTTTAAGCAATTACTTCCGCTTGGCGGACACGATTGCCGACTTGATTGGTCCCTACTGTGAGGTAGTTATTCACTCATTTGAAAGCTTAGAAAACTCTGTCGTGAAGATCGTCAATGGTCATCATACTGGTCGTGAAATCGGTTCACCTATTACCGATTTAGGTTTACGTATGTGGAGCACATTCGAAAAAACTGGCGAAGTTTCACCGAAGAGCTATTTCACCAACGCCGCTGATGGTTCCCTACTAAAATCGACCACCTGTGTACTAGCTGGTCCACAACAAAAGCCGATCGGTATGCTGTGTATCAACATGAACTTATCTTTCCCATTCCCAGAAATCGTCAAAACGCTCATGCCACAGTGCAATGTCCCTCAAACCATTGTCAGCGAGACATTCAGCAACAATGCGAACGACGTCATTCAACAAGCATTGAGCTCAGCCATTAACGAGGTTGACCAAGATGAGTCGGTTTCTTCCAAAGGTCGCAACAAAGCCATCATTCGTTGTTTGTTTGATAACGGAGTATTTGAGCTAAAAGAGACGACAACACAAGTATCAGAGCAACTTGGGATCAGCCGACAGGCGGTTTACAAGTTTATCCGTGAATTTAAATCAGAATAAAACCAATAATTTAGGAGTTACATCGTGAAACAGATCATTGCCACTGAACAAGCACCTGCAGCTATCGGCCCTTACTCACAAGGTACGTCTTACGGCGACATGGTTTATACATCAGGTCAATTACCTCTCGTTCCAGAAACGATGCAGTTTGTTGAGGGCGGCATCAAAGAACAAGCTCGTCAGTCTCTAGAAAACTTAAAAGCGGTATTAGAAGCAAGTAATGCGGGACTGGACACCGTGCTGAAGACAACCTGCTTCCTGTCTGACATGGAAAACTTCGTTGCCTTTAACGAAGTGTACACAGAAGTGTTTGGTACAGAGAACGCACCTGCTCGCTCTTGTGTTGAAGCAGCACGACTACCAAAAGACGCACTGGTTGAAGTTGAAGCCATCGCATACAAAAAATAACCGATTTAGGTATTAATGGGTATCATAGGAGATTCTCATGAGCGTTTCATTTATCGCATTAAGCGTACTGTTCTTTGGGTTCTACGCACTGCTGTCGAACTTCAAAAAGCAAAAGAAAAGTTTTAACTTCCGCGTACTGAGTGCGCTTGCTGCTGGCTTACTGTTCGGTGGTGCAATTCAACTTGTTTTCGGTGTCGGTAACGTTGCAACATCGGCTTTGCTGAACTAATTTCAGTGTTCGGTAAAGGCTACATCAAACTTCTACAAATGATCGTTATCCCACTTGTATTCGTGGCGATGATCTCTTCGATCATGAACGTTGAAGGCGGTGGTGCGCTATCTCGTATCGCACCAAAGATCATCGGTATTCTACTTTTCACTTGTGCAATCTCAGCAGCCGTTGGTATCGCAAGTATTTACCTATTTGGTATCGATGCGAACGCGCTAGTAAGCACTATCGGCACAAACAGTGCGATTGAAGCTCGCGGTGATTCGCTGGTAGCAACACAAGATGCAATGGCAAGCAGTGGTCTGTCTGGTATGGCTCTGTCTATCATTCCAACCAACATCTTTGACATGCTAACGGGTTCTCAACGTACTTCAACATTATCAACTGTATTGTTCGGTATGTTCCTTGGTTACTGTATCCTTCAAGTGAAGAACCGTAAGCCAGAGAAAGTGCAAAACTTCGTTGATTTCATCAACTCTGCAAAAGAAGTGGTTCTTTCAATGGTTCGTGAAATCCTGAAGCTAACGCCTTACGGTGTATTTGCTCTGATGACCACGTTCATGATGACCAACGACCTGTTCGCACTCGCTGAAATGGGCCGCTTCCTTCTAGCGAGCTACGTAGCAATCGGCGTAATGTTCGGCATCCACTTCGTGATGGTATCTATGTTCGGCCTTTCTCCAGCGAAGTTCATGAAGAAAATCTGGCCTGTATTAGTATTTGGCTTCGGTTCTCGTTCGAGCATGGCGGCTATCCCACTAAACGTTGAAACACAAACTCAACGCCTAGGTGTAGACGAAGAAACAGCAAACATGTCAGCGACTTTCGGTACCAGTATCGGTCAAAACGGCTGTGCGGGCATCTACCCAGCAATGCTCGCTATCATGGCGGCACAAGTAATGGGCATGCCTGTAGACTTAAGCTTCATCCTACAACTGATTGCTGTTATCGCGATTGCTTCATTCGGTATCGCGGGTGTTGGTGGCGGTGCAACGTTCGCTGCAGTAGCAGTACTGACCATCATGGGTCTAGACATCACAGTAGTAGCGATTCTCGTGTCTATCGAAGCGCTAATTGACATGGCTCGTACTGCGCTAAACATCTCTGGCTCTATGTTGTCTGGTGTTCTAACAGCGAAGAAGAATGGTTCACTGGATACTGAACAATACGACGCTGACGTTACAGCGACAGTATCAAAAGAAGCAGCAGTATAATTCTCAAACTTAATTAAGAGCACTCCACTTGAGTAATGCCGATCAGTTAAGAAATTTGTGAGATCATTTGACCGATCCTCAAAAGGCTTCAAAATCCGATATTAGGAAACTAATATCGGATTTTTTTATGTCTTTAGAAAGCCAACTTGCCAATACTTTTCGGTCATGTAATACCTTCCACCACTTTGATAAATACTCTGACATCCTTAGTCCAGAGCTTATCCAACAAGGCTTTGA
>NZ_PIGD01000036.1:0-15824 GCF_003050085.1 Vibrio sp. 10N.286.48.B8
CTACCCCCTTCCTCACAACTGAAAGTACTTTACAACCCGAAGGCCTTCTTCATACACGCGGCATGGCTGCATCAGGCTTTCGCCCATTGTGCAATATTCCCCACTGCTGCCTCCCGTAGGAGTCTGGACCGTGTCTCAGTTCCAGTGTGGCTGATCATCCTCTCAGACCAGCTAGGGATCGTCGCCTTGGTGAGCCATTACCTCACCAACTAGCTAATCCCACCTAGGCATATCTTGACGCGAGAGGCCCGAAGGTCCCCCTCTTTGGCCCGTAGGCATTATGCGGTATTAGCCATCGTTTCCAATGGTTATCCCCCACATCAAGGCAATTTCCTAGGCATTACTCACCCGTCCGCCGCTCGACGCCCATTAACGCACCCGAAGGATTGTTAGTGTCGTTTCCGCTCGACTTGCATGTGTTAGGCCTGCCGCCAGCGTTCAATCTGAGCCATGATCAAACTCTTCAATTTAAGATTTTGTGACTCAACGAATACTGACTTCAAAACTACTATGTAATTTTAAAGCTATTACCATTCCAACAGAATGATAATGAATTGACTGTGCCAAATAACCGAGGTTATTTGTATTGGTCACTCAGTTCATTGAAATCAATTTTGTTACCGAAGTAACTGCTATTACCTAAGTAATAACGTTTTGATATTCATCAACGAGTGCCCACACAGATTGATAGGTTTAAATTGTTAAAGAGCGCTAGCGTTTTGTGATTCACATCTCAGTCGCTAGGGGTGCGTACTATACCTGCACCACTTTGAGAGTCAAGGGTTATTTTCAAACTCTTTTTCTCTACCGATTTCGCTGTGTGACTTTCGTCTCACTCCGTGTCGGTGAGGCGGCATTATAGAGAGATTGAGATGGAGCACAAGGGCTTTTTGAAATAAAAGTTTTGTTCGCCTAAAAAGCCACCAGATCCGCATTTTTCGAATAAAAACTAAACATTTGAGACGTATCACAGCAATACATTGGAAAAATGGAAGCCATGAACGTAAGATTCATGTGTCTATTTTGTTAATGGTAGATGCGTCTATTTCGTTTATTAATATGTAGTATTCCGATATGAACTCAAAAAAATCGATGTTGTTAATTGTCGCACTGGCTGTATTAGGCGGCATTGTTTTCTCTCAGGTAGATATATCGCCTGCAATTACCTTTATCCTTGGTGTCTTGGCTTCCGCTTTTGTTGTTAACTTTTCAAGCACCGACTCAAAATCAGATTCAGAACCTAAGGCTTCAACCAAAACACTTTATGTGGGTAACCTTCCCTACAAAGCGAACGAATCACATGTACGTGAATTATTCTCAGAGCATGGTGAAGTATTTGCAGTACGTTTAATGAAAGACAAACGTACTGGTAAAAGAAGAGGCTTTGGATTTGTTGTTATGGCAAGTAATGATGTGAATCATGCAATCTCTGCACTTAACGATAAAGATTACATGCAACGAACTTTAAAAGTACGTGTTGCAAATGATCCTAAACATCCTGAAGCGGACGAATCTGAACTGAGCTAAACTCTAACTGCTTTAACATACTATTTAGTGCACTTTCTTTTTTAGGAAGTGCACTACAAAAAACCTCACGCACTCCCCCTTCTTTATTAATGCTTTCCAAACCCAACAAATCTTGAACCCGCTTAGCTATCGCTTTACCAGAATCTATCAGCACTACACTTTCACCTAGTACTTGTTGAATCTCTGATTTGATCAGTGGGAAATGGGTACATCCTAATACGGCCACATCAATTGTGTTTATCATCGGTCGAAGGATTTTCTGCAACTCTTCAAGGCTAATCTCCTCGCCCCTAAGTTTCTCTTCGGCCATATCCACCAGCCGAGTAGAACCCAACAGCTCTACTCTTTTATTACTCGAGAAATTTTTAATGAGCTCGTGTGTGTATTCGCGAGTAATCGTCGCAGGGGTTGCAATAAGGCCAACCGCTTTATTAGCCAGTAACGAAGCTGGCTTGATTGCCGGGACAACACCAACAATGGGGATAATATTATTAGCGCGAAGTGTAGGAAGGACTATCGTACTGGCCGTATTACAAGCTATCACTACAATATCAATAGCGTGACTAGCCACAAAACTGGCCACGATACTTTGGACTCGCTGAATGAGGACTTGCTGATCGAGCTCACCATATGGGTAAGCCTCGTTATCGAATACATAGATATAGTTGTGATTTGGTAGTAACTGGCTTATCTCTTTATATACAGACAGACCGCCAACTCCAGAATCAAAGACCAATATGTTTTTTTGTAGACTATCCGACACAACGATTACCTATAATAAGTTTCGCTGCAATGATACTCCTTCGCTTAGTTTTCGCCAATCCTCACTCTATATAATGCAAGCCTGATAGCGTTGATGAACAAAACGCTCACCTTGCTCTACCTTTTCTAACTCTATCTTGAGCTTTCCTTTAAAACACGGTGCTGACGTCACTAGTGTATGGAACTCACCATCTTCACCACATAGATCGACATGACTTGGCAAACTGTCTATTAGTTCAGGCGTGTATTCTTTCCCGCAATAGCTCATGTCTAATGCATCGCTATCAACTGTGACGAGAAAGGTTTCGATTCCTCTATTTATGATTTCTTGAGCCAGCGCTTGGCTACTCTCTCCCATTAGAGGAAATACACACTCCCAACCCGCAGGTTCTATATAACTTCTTCGGTAGTCAGCAATACCATTGCAAAACATATCGCCGAATGCCACGGCATCAATTGATAAGCCAGACCCTTTCAATGCTGAGACAATCGTACTTTGGTAAATCTCATTGCTTGGGAAGACTTCCGGAAGCTCTATGGTGATGAGTGGCAAACCGATTAATTGTGCCTGCATGGCAACCACATCAATAGGAGTTACCTGGAAAGGCACTTCATCTCCAACATATGTAGTATAGAGAGCAACAACTTCATACTCGGCATTCTCAAGCAAACGCTCTAGGGTTAAGGTAGAGTCTTTACCTGATGACCAGCTTATGACGACTTTCTTTTTCATTGATATACCCAATAAGAAAAAACCGCCCGAAGGCGGTTTAGGTGTTAATTAGAATTGGTAAGTAGCATTTACGTAATATGTACGCTCTGGTGATGGGTATCCACCAGCAGTCTCGTACTCTTCGTCAGTTAAGTTATCCACTCGACCATTTAAAGTAAGGTTTTCATTCGCATAGTAATTCACCGAAACATCAAACAGACCATACGCAGCAAGATCTTCAGAGAAGTCCGGTCTCTCACCTACATATTGGTAGCCTAGCGAAACATCAACCTCATCGAAACTAGCCACTGCATTATACTTGTAAATCTTCTTAGCTCTGCGTATCAATTGATCACCAGATTGATCTTCTGGGTCTTGAAAGTTAGCGCTCACTTGATGATTAATAAAGCTAGTATCAAATCCAACGACCATTTCCACACCACGTAGTTGGCTTTCGCCATCGGTATTGTAGTACTTGCTTGTCGCGTAGTTGTAATCAATTAAGTCTTCGACGTTCGTGTCATAGCCAGTAATCGACCAATCAACATCCTTGATTAAGCCACCAAAAGTCAGCTCGAATGAATCTGCCTTTTCAGCTTCTAACTGTGCATTACCGTAGTAGCTGTATAGTTGATATAAGTTAGGTGCCTTGAAGGATGTGCCATAAGCTGCCTTCACGACAAGCCACTCAGCATAACGATAGCCTAACCCTGTGTTGTAAGTGGTTTCGGTACCAAACTGTTCATTGTCATCCACACGGACGCTCAGCTCGCCAAACA
Organism: Vibrio sp. 10N.286.48.B8; assembly: GCF_003050085.1. Classification (NCBI taxonomy): domain Bacteria; kingdom Pseudomonadati; phylum Pseudomonadota; class Gammaproteobacteria; order Vibrionales; family Vibrionaceae; genus Vibrio; species Vibrio sp. 10N.286.48.B8. Next base: position 3,781 of record NZ_PIGD01000036.1, read on the forward strand.
CTTTATCCGCATCTGCGTTTAATGCAGCGAAGTACGCAACATTCGTTCTGTCGTATTCAGTATTCGAAGGCTTAACAATATAAGCCTCATCACGCCAATCTACACCGCCACTAAGAGTCAGTGCCGAAGTTAGTTTGTATGAATTAACCCACTGAACATTTAGCTGTTCAAGCTCATCAGATGTTGCTGACGCCGAGTTCTTGCCTAAAGACTGTTCGTAGTTCCAGTTATCTTGATTCTGATAGTTAACTAGGAAATCAGACTTAAGTTCACTGCCACTATATTTAACACCAGTAGCAAAGGTAGAATTTTGAACTTCAGCTTCTTTGTAAGAATGGACTGGGTTACCGGTATTAAAATCAACATACGAACCATCATATTGAGAAATGGTTTCAAACATGCGGAAGTTCGCAAAGCCACTCCACTGTTGGTCGAAGTTATGTGCGTACCCGATCAAAGCATTACGTGATTCAAACCCATGACGGTCGCCATCGTTTACTCCGGGCATGGGGTGAACGTTATAGCCTTCATCAGAATCGTAACCAACCGATACATTCAAATGACCATTTTCGCCAACTTTTGTACCACTAACAAAACTTAACTCTTCATAATCACGGCTGCCTAATCCCGCACTCACTACCGTTTCTTCATTGTCAGAACTGGCAACTGTAATGATATTAATCACACCACCAATAGCTTCTGAACCATACATAGCAGCACGAGCGCCTCGTACATACTCGACTCGGTCAACAAATGTGATTGGCAGCTGGCTGAAATCAACACCACCTTTTGCAGCGCGAGCAAAACGAATGCCGTCAATTAACACAAGAACCTGATCAGAGTTAGCACCTCGAACAAAGATCGAAGCTTGCTGGCCTCTACCACCATTCTGTGTAACTTGAATGCCCGTTAATCGTTTGAATACATCAGTTAGTGACTTAGCTTGAATACGAGCTATATCTTGACGTGTCACAACCTCAACTTGAGCGACAACACTTTCGGTGCTTTGCTCAAAACGGTTAGCCGTAACCACCATGGTTTCGTCGGCAGATGCTTGTTGGGCGTGTAAATTGGAGATAGGTGAAAGCAGCGATGCTACAGCAACCGCTAAAAGGGATTTGTTCATGTTGTGATCCTAAATCGCGTAAAGTCCTACCAAACCACATTTATGGTTTGGCCGCTGGCAGGTATTCGGACTCAAGAGCACAACCTTATGGTTACCTTGTATTCGACTTCCCACAAAAAGCTATTTGCAGTGTCTTATGAATACTTGTTCTCTTTTACCGCTGCGCGTCAGTTCTGGATTCGCACCAGATTCCCTCTTCAGCCATCTATACATCCAAATGGCACCAGCTTGCCGAAGATAGTATTGACCTCTGAATCATTTGTCTAGTCTAAGATAGTTATAAGCTATAGTTTTCATGGCCTATTTACACTGATTGGCTCTCAACACTGGACAAGCGCCTGTGATTGAATAAAATCTGCGCTCTTGATTTAAAAGCACGACAGCAAAAGGCATAACAATGGCGAATTTAGATGTAAACCCGCAACGCTACCAAGAACAACTGGCAGAAAAGACTGAACGTCTTACTGAAATGTTCTCAGAATATAATGTGCCTGAGCTGGAAGTGTATAAATCTCCAGAACAACACTACCGCATGCGTGCTGAGTTCCGCGTGTGGCATGAAGGTGACGATATGTATTACGTCATGTTCAATCAAGAGACTAAAGAAAAATACCGCGTAGACCAGTTCCCTGCAGCTAGCCGTCTTATCAATGACCTAATGCCTCTATTAACAGATGCAATGAAGGACAACCACTCTCTACGCCATAAGCTATTCCAAGTAGATTTCCTTTCTACATTAAGCGGCGAGATTTTGGTGTCACTGCTTTACCATCGCCAATTAGGTGAACAGTGGATTCAAGATGCTAAAGCACTTAAGCAGCAATTAAACGATGAAGGTTTTAACCTAAACCTGATTGGTCGTGCGCGTAAGATGAAAATTGTACTGGATCGCGACTATGTAATTGAAAAGCTAGACGTGAATGGTGATAGCTACATCTACCAACAAGTAGAGAACAGCTTTACTCAACCAAACGGCAAAGTAGCAGAGAAAATGCTGGAATGGGCTGTCGACTGTACTCAGGACAGCAAAGGCGACTTGCTTGAGCTTTACTGTGGTAACGGTAACTTCTCATTAGCGCTAGCACAAAACTTCGAGCGTGTACTGGCAACTGAACTGGCGAAACCGTCAGTAGAATCTGCGCAATACAACATCACGGCGAACAAGATTGATAATGTTCAGATTATTCGTATGTCTGCGGAAGACTTTACGGTAGCGATGGAAGGTAAACGTGAGTTCCGCCGTCTGCAACAAGCAAACATCGATTTGAAGAGCTACAACTGCAACACTATCTTTGTTGATCCACCACGTTCAGGTATGGATGTAGACACTTGTAAGATGGTTCAAGGCTACGAGCGCATCATGTACATCTCTTGTAACCCTGAAACATTGAAAGAGAACCTAGAGATCTTAAGCGAAACACACGATATTACTCGTTTTGCTCTGTTCGACCAGTTCCCTTACACACACCACATGGAAGCAGGCGTATTCCTAGAGCGTAAAGCGTAATACTCGCTTTCCTAATCTAGGTAAAAGCCAAACTGTAGACACAAAAAAAACGAGCCAATCGGCTCGTTTTTTTATTTATAGGTTGGATTAAGCTGTCTTGCCGATAAAGCCTAACTTCTTACCTACCCAAGCAAGCAGTAGCATTGCGACGATAATCGCGAAGAAGTTTGAACCCGCATCTGGGTGTTGTGCTTTGACAAACGCAGAGTGACCAAATGCACCCACGAAGAAACAAGCTAAACCTACTAATGGAATATCTTCAGATACTGGGTTAGTTAGGTATTCTTGGTAAAGCGCTTGTACAGCCAAAACTAAAGCGATAAGCGGAAAAATAGAGAAGCCCACTTCGCTCATTGTTACCCAAGATAACAATGCATCACCACACACACCGGCTACAACAGCAAGTACGAGTGTCTTTCTTTCAGAACCACGGTTTACAGTATTATTTTCATTCGACATTATTCAATCCCGCCTTTTAATCGGTTACGTTCACGTTCTTTACGATACCAAAAAGCTCCTTTGGCCATCATTCGCAATTGCATGATCAAGCGTTCAGCCAATTCATCTCGCTGACGTCGATCTAAATCTAATGCTTCTGCCCCTGAGTTGAAGACTAAGATGACCGAGGCTTCAGCTTGAGTGAAAGCTTCGTCCCTTGTCATGCCAGTCGTTATCAAATATTCGGTTAACTCAGCAGAGAAGTGCTGTATCTCACGAGCTACCGCTGCACGAAACTCAAATGAAGTTCCTGAGCGCTCTCGCAATAACAGTCTGAATACGTTAGGGCTGCTTTCAATGAATTCCATAAAGGTTTCAACCGATGTACGAATCACACTGCCTTCTTTTACTATGCGCTGCCTAGCTTGACGCATTAACTGGCGCAACAGTAAGCCACCTTCATCAACCATGGTTAAGCCAAGCTCATCCATGTCTTTGAAGTGACGATAAAAGGAAGTCGGTGCTATTCCAGCCTCACGAGCGACTTCTCTCAAGCTTAGATTGGAAAAACTACGATCAGCGCTGAGTTGGCTAAATGCAGCATCGATTAAGCTGCGACGAGTTTTTTCTTTTTGCTGTGCGCGAATGCCCATTGGTTTCATACTTTATCAATTTCTTCTTTTACAGCCTAAACAGGCATGTCTAATACTCTGTTCAATATAACGCGAATCACTTATTTATATAAGGCACTCTGGTTATATAAGACACTAAACATACCTCTTTGTTCACGTACCGAAGTAAATACGTTCAAAGAAAAAATTTCAATATCCACACTGTCATTTGGAGACATACGACATACCAAATATTATTTTTTCGATAACACTGCGTGATCCCACCGACTCTCTGATGCCCTTTTCATGTACCAAAGAACAGAATCAGTTAAAATCTCGCTAAAGCAATGTTAATCAAATATAACAAGGAAGATATCTATGCCGCACTCCAACCACTTTGATGTAATCGTAATTGGTAGTGGCCCCGGAGGAGAAGGGGCAGCGATGGGATTAACCAAAGCCGGGTTGAACGTTGCAATCATTGAGAAAGAGAGCAGTGTTGGTGGTGGTTGTACTCACTGGGGAACCATTCCTTCCAAAGCACTGCGTCATGCCGTAAGCCGTATTATCGAATTCAACAACAATCCACTGTTTTGTCAGAACAACAAAAGCATTCACTCAACGTTTTCCAACATTTTGGGTCATGCTAAATCCGTAATCGACAAGCAGACTCGATTACGCCAAGGCTTCTACGACCGTAACCAATGCACACTAGTATTTGGTACGGCGCGCTTCATTGATACCAACACTGTCTCAGTAATGCAAAGCGATGGCACTGAAGAACATTACAGTGCAGACAAATTTGTTATCGCTACGGGTTCTCGTCCTTACCAACCAGATAATGTCGATTTCCTGCATGAACGTATTTACGACAGCGACTCGATTCTTTCTCTTAAACACGACCCGCAACACATCATCATCTATGGTGCTGGCGTTATTGGTTGTGAATACGCGTCGATTTTCCGCGGTTTAGGCGTAAAAACCGATCTTATCAATACTCGAGACCGCCTACTGTCATTTCTAGACAATGAAACCTCAGATGCACTTTCTTATCACTTCTGGAACAGTGGCGTCGTGATTCGTAACGATGAAACCTTTGAGAAAATTGAAGGCACTGATGATGGCGTGATTATTCACTTAGAATCTGGCAAAAAGATGCGTGCTGATTGCCTGCTGTATGCTAATGGTCGAACGGGTAATACCGATAAACTGAACCTTGGTGCTGTTGGCTTAGAAGCGGACTCGCGTGGGCAAGTCTCAGTAAATACTAATTACCAAACCAATATTGACCATGTTTACGCTGTCGGTGATGTGATTGGCTACCCTAGCCTAGCGAGCGCGGCTTATGACCAAGGTCGATTTGTTGCCCAAGCTATTGTCAAAGGCGAAGCTGAAGGTCACCTAATTGAAGACATTCCAACCGGCATCTACACCATCCCTGAGATCAGCTCAGTAGGTAAAACCGAGCAAGAGCTTACCGCAGCTAAAGTACCGTACGAAGTGGGACGTTCTTCATTCAAACACTTAGCTCGAGCTCAAATCGCCGGTAAAGATATTGGTAGCTTGAAGATCCTATTCCACCGTGAAACCAAAGAGATTTTGGGTATCCACGTGTTTGGTGAGCGTGCCGCTGAAATCATCCATATCGGCCAAGCGATTATGGAGCAGAAAGGTGAAGCAAATACCATCGAGTACTTTGTAAATACCACCTTTAACTATCCAACGATGGCAGAGGCTTATCGTGTTGCCGCTCTTAACGGCCTTAACCGTTTGTTCTAAATAAAGAACTAACAGGAGTATTTGACCACCCATAGGCTAAATACATAGACAGCAAGCCATGAGCTTGCTGTTTTCATTTAAGCCATTGAAAAATATAGCAACTAAAGTAATTAGATCATGATGTTCTAAATGCTATTTAGTCTGTACATCTTCTATTTGTACCCGTTAGAACTAAGCGAGGAATTCGCCCTTCTTCCACTGAGAAACAAATAACACACCAAGACCAATACCACGCATTGCCATAAAACTCAGCATCGCAAGCCACAGAGAATGATTTTCTAAACTGGACGCTAGGAAGAAAATAGCAAAGAAGCTGCAGGTCGCGACAAACATACTATTACGCATGTCCTTGCCTTTAGTTGCTCCAACAAAAATACCATCGAGTAAGAAGCACCACATTGAAACCAGTGGCATTGCGATCAACCAAGGTAGGTACACCTCAGCTTGGCTTTTTACATCTGGGATTGTCGTGATCATATTAATCAAGCTAGACCCGGCGCTCGCAAACACGATAGTGAGTACCAAACAGATGTTGAAACTCCAAAAGAAGGTGCCAATCAACGACTGATTTAACTCATCTTTATCTTTCGCTCCTATCGCCTTACCGACCATCGCTTCCATCGCGTAAGCAAAGCCATCCATCCCATAAGAGATGATCATCAAAAAGCTCATCAATACCGCATTAGCCGCCACGACATCATCGCCAAAGCTTGCTCCTTGGAAAGTCATGAAAGTGAAAGTAGCTTGCAGGCACAATGAACGGAGAAAGATATCGCGATTCAATTTTACGAAACGACTCAAGCCTTGACTGGTTTTCTTAAGCAAATCCCATGGCGAAGGCAGTTGTCTCTTAATCCAGATTCGATAAACACAAATCAAGCCAAATGTTAGACCGGCATAATCGGCCATTACAGACGCCAATGCTGCACCTTCCACTTGCCACCCTAAACCGATAACAAAAACGATATCCAAAACGATATTGGTGATATTGGTGATGATCACCATCCACATTGGCGCTTTGGCATTTTGGGTTCCAAGTAGCCAACCTAGAATCACAAAGTTAGTGAGCGCAGCAGGTGCACTCCAAGCGCGAATTGAGAAATATTGCTGACCATAGTGCTTAACTTGCTCACTGGCGCTACTCAATGAGAAAACTAAATCGGCGACTAGACTGTGTAAAAGCAAGAAGACACCAGCAAACCCTAAGGCCATGGTCACGCCTTGCACGAAGACTAAACCAAGTTGCTTGCCATCATTCGCACCATAAGATTGTGCAGCTAGCCCTGTTGTCGACATACGCAGGAAACCGAGCAACCAAAAGGTCACGCTGATCATTGTGCCGCCCAGCGCCACACCACCTAAATACCAAGAATGCTCTAAGTGGCCGATAACCGCCGCATCGACTAAGCCCAGCAGTGGAACAGTAATATTAGAGAGAACCATCGGGATCGCGAGCAACAGCACTTTTTTGTGCATCGCCTGATTGGATAGCGTTTGAAAAATAGTTTGGGGATTAAATAGCTTCACGATCACCTCTTAGATTAGAGGCGATAGTTTAACCTAGTGAGTAGGCTTTCACTATGTTGTGGAATTTTACTTATACCGGCTATGTACTCAGTTACTCGAAATACAGAATCGCTAGGGTTACCACTTAACGAGCACTAACTGCGGCGTTAAACGCTTTTTAACCTGGGAGATCTTGCACAATAATCGCTGCCACAATTTCCAACGATTGCATTGCTGGTCTAGGGGAGAAAACGCTTTTACCCATTGTGCCCATGGCAACCAATTGAGAACACTATCTATTGGAGAAGATAGGCCATGCGCATACTTTCCTGAACCAAGTTTTTGCCCCAACGTACTTGAGCTTTTATCTCCAGCTAAGACTAAACACGCATGTGCATGAGTAAAATAGCGGCTCAAGGACTGAATGAAGTTCGCCGTCTGCTGTTCATTGCAATCCAGCAGAGCATGTTCACACACCACCATCACCGAGGCTTGTTCTGGAATATTAAGTTCATCCAACCAAGTCAGGTCATCAACAGAGCCGCACTCTAAACGATAGCGTTCATTTTTGTGGAACAAACGTTGTCGCCAAAGCAGATTCTCGGTCATATCCAGCTCAACCCAATGGCAGCGTCCATTATCTAAACGGTAGAAACGGGTATCAAGCCCTGCTCCCACGTTAATAATCCAAGCATCTGGGTTGTGAGATAGAAATTGTTGAACTTGAGAGTCACAAAGTTGAGTCAGTGTTGCGTAGAGAAGTTGTTGCTGATCGAGCTCACCAGTAAGACATTCTGGTGCGAGCTGGCAACGCTTGCAGGCTTGAGCTGCGATAGGATCATAAACGAGACCGTCATCGGCTAGGCTTTCACGACTACGAAACCAAAGATGTTGAACGAGATTGGTCGGAACTTGGAATTCTTGGTGTGCAGACCCTTGTTCAGAAGAAGCCTTTTGAACAGAGGAGCGCGGCTTACGAGCAAGCAGCTTCATTTGAGGTTTGGTTGGGTTTGGCATCATCATCTTCCTTGTATCTCGACAAAGAAGATGATAATGAATATCAATTACAATAACAAGTTATTGAGAATGAATATCAATAATCTATTTGTAATGGCTACATCCAGTCGGTGTTACGAATGATACCAACCGCAAGGCCTTCAATAGACAAGTGTTGAGATTCAAGATCGACATGGATTGGAGAAAATTCTTCATTTTCAGCATGTAACAGAACCGTTGAACCTTTACGTTCTAGGCGCTTTACCGTTACATCATCATCGACACGAGCCACGACAACCTGACCATCACGAACATCTTGAGTTTTATGAACAGCCAATAAATCACCATCCATAATACCGATGTCTTTCATACTTTCGCCATTCACACGAAGTAAGAAGTCAGCTTGTGGTTTAAACATGCCTGGGTCAACTTGGTAATGCATTTCTACATGCTCTTGAGCCAGAATAGGCTCACCTGCGGCAACCTGACCTATTAATGGTAAACCTTGCTCTTCGTTTGCTGCATCTTCAAGCAAAATACGAATACCGCGAGACGCACCCGGGATAATCTCAATCGCTTCTTTACGAGCAAGAGCTTTCAAATGTTCTTCTGCAGCATTAGCAGAACGGAAGCCTAGTTCACGCGCGATTTCTGCACGTGTCGGTGGCATACCGGAATCTTCGATCTTACCTTTAATAAGGTCAAAGACTTGTTGCTGGCGGGGCGTTAACGGCTTCATGATTCACCTGTCTTTTTATACAGTTGACTGTGAGTATATCCAGTAACTGAACAAAAGCAAAGCAATTGGTTGTTTTTAGTTCATTTTTAACGAATTACAAAAACAAGATATCAAGCCACACATAACCTGCTAGTGCTAAACAGATGAAAACCGCCGCCGAACCGACATCTTTTGCCATCCCAGAAAGCTCATGATGTTCACTTCCGATTCGGTCGACTACCGCTTCAATCGCGGTATTGATTAGCTCGACAACCATCACCAATACCACAGATGAGATCATTAAGATTCGTTCAACCTGGCTTACATCCAGGTAAAATGCCAACGGAATAAGCACGGCCGCCATGAACACTTCTTGTCGAAATGCAGCCTCGTTTTTAAACGAACTCGTAATGCCTTGCCATGAAAAGCCTGCTGCTTTGATGATGCGTTTGAATCCGGTGTTTGATTTTTTGGTCATTTTTAACCCTATACTCAATCAGTCGATGAATGATTTTCCACAAACTTAACGGCAATATGACTATTTCCATTAAAAGGTTAGACCAGTTTCTGGTATTCTTGCATCGATTAAATTTACGCCTAGGCTTATCCCTATTTCACTCATAGGATTTATCCTTTTTATCATAGAAATAGAGATACGCTTCAGCACATTGAAATAACTATTGAGGCAGTGAACCTATATGTCTTCTGGACAATCTTTTTCACGTTCATTAATGAAGCTACCTTTATCCCTATTGGTAAAGGGCACATCAATTCCTTCAAACCCTGTTGAGGATTTGAACATTGATTTGAGCAAACCGATTGTATACGCCTTACCGTTTCGCTCAAGTGTAGACATTCTTACATTGCAAAAACATGCACTTGAATTAGGCCTACCTGATCCGTTGAGCAAGCTTGAAATCAACGGCAAATCACTGCAACGCTACGTTTTCATCTCTTCTCGCAAAACTCTGCTGCAAGACGATGATTATGTACCAAGCTCTTCAATTGAAGTGTTCTCTGAATTGCTTTCACTGCACGCTGACGACTCTGAACTCGATGTTCAAGTTATCCCTGCTACAGTGCTGTGGGGACGTAAGCCTGGTAAAGAGAATAACCAGAAGCCTTACCTACAGGCAATGAACGGCTTAGAGAAATCAAAAGCTGTATTGCTAGCCGGTCGTGACTGTCTGGTTCGTTTCAGCCCAGTGGTTTCTCTACGCTACATGGCTAACTCACACGGTACCGACAGCACCATCGCGCACAAATTGGCGCGCGTGGCACGTATTCACTTCTCTCGCCAAAAGCTTGCTGCATCAGGTCCTAACCTGCCAAGCCGCCAAGCTCTGTTTGATCGCCTATTAAAATCAGAAGCGATCAAGAAAGCGATTGAAGACGAAGCACAAGCAAAGAACATCTCGATCGAGAAAGCGAGCAAAGAAGCTCAAGACATCATGGACGAGATTGCTGCGAACTTCTCTTATTCGCTGATCAAGCGTGGTGAGAAGATTCTTGGCTGGCTGTGGAATAAGCTGTACCAAGGCCTACATATCAGTAACGCTTCAACGGTTCGTAAGCTGGCTCAAGATGGTCACGAGATTGTTTACGTGCCTTGTCACCGTAGCCACATGGACTACTTGCTGCTTTCTTATGTGCTTTATCATGAAGGCATGGTTCCTCCGCATATCGCTGCGGGTATTAACCTGAACTTCTTCCCTGCCGGTCCTATTTTCCGTCATGGTGGTGCGTTCTTTATTCGTCGTAGTTTCAAAGGCAACAAGCTGTACTCGACGATTTTCCGTGAATACCTAGCGGAATTGTTCGCTAAAGGTTACTCAGTAGAGTACTTCAGTGAAGGTGGTCGTTCTCGTACTGGTCGTCTATTGCAAGCGAAAACGGGCATGCTAGCGATGACAATCCAAGCAATGCTGCGCGGTATGAACCGTCCGGTGACTTTGGTTCCTGTGTACATTGGCTACGAGCACGTTATGGAAGTAGCGACTTACGCGAAAGAGCTTCGAGGTAAGCGTAAAGAGAAAGAAAACGCGAGCTTGGTGATTCGTACCATTCGTAAGCTGCGTAACTTTGGTAAAGGCTACGTGAACTTCGGTGAGCCGATTCAACTGAACCAATACCTGAATGAGCACTCACCAGAGTGGACCAAAGATATCGACCCAATGGGCACCAGCAAGCCACAATGGATGAACCCAGTGGTTAATGACTTAGCGACCAAAATGATGACGCACATTAACGATGCGGCAGCAACCAATGCCCTGACCCTTTGTGCAACGGCACTATTGGCTTCAAGACAGCGCGCATTGTCTCGTGACTCTTTGGTTTCTCAGATCAATTGCTACCTGTCTCTGCTTAAGAACGTTCCATATTCGGCAACGTTCACTGTGCCAAAAGACAGCGCTGAAGAATTGGTAAAACATGCTGAATCACTGAACAAGTTCTTGATTGAATCAGACTCAATGGGCGACATCATTTCACTAGACCGTCACCAGTCAATTCTGATGACCTACTACCGAAACAACATCATTCACTTGTTTGCTCTGCCATCGTTAATTGCACAGATGACCATTCGTCAGCGCGGTTTATCGATTGACGCGATTCAAGAGAACGTTGCTGCTATCTACCCGTTCTTGAAGAAAGAGCTATTCCTAAGCTACGAAGAAGACAAGCTTGAAGGCGTGGTTTCTAACATCATTGAAGAGCTGGTTAACCAAGGTATGCTTGTGATTTCTGATAACGAAGTCACCATCAACCAATCAAACAGCCAAGCACTGATGCTATTAGGTCGTACGATTTCAGAGACGCTACAGCGCTACTCGATTGCTCTAAACCTGTTGGCAGAGAATCCTGACCTGGATAAATCCGATCTTGAACAGAAGAGCCAAGACATTGCACAGCGACTTGGTCGTCTACAAGGCATCAATGCACCAGAGTTCTTCGATAAAGGCGTGTTTGCATCGATGTTTGCAACTCTGAAACAGCAGCAATATCTGGATAACGATGGTAACTGTGATTTAGAAAAGACTCAGCAATTCGCTAAGCTTCTCTACTCAATGCTTTACCCAGAAGTACGTTTGACGATTCAAGAGAGTATCCACCAAGCAGAGTAACAATCCGTTTGGCGTCGCTTTCATAGCAAAGTGAAACACGATCAAAAAAGGCACCCACTGGGTGTAATGCCGATCAGTTAAGAAATTTGTGAGATCATTTGACCGATCCTCAAAAGGCTTCAAAATCCGATATTAGGAAACTAATATCGGATTTTTTTATGTCTTTAGAAAGCCAACTTGCCAATACTTTTCGGTCATGTAATACCTTCCACCACTTTGATAAATACTCTGACATCCTTAG